>NZ_JBLRPR010000004.1:0-177329 GCF_047915665.1 Neisseria sp. LACPHL-SPEC-2024-00856 | reverse complement strand
TAAAAAATAGAGTGGGAAATATGCATACTGCTGAATGGGATAGTAAGTCTGTTCAAAGAAATATGTTGAATAATCTGTTCTTATTGGAAGTAAAGTAATGACTGATAATCGGGGGTTTACGCTGGTTGAATTAATATCAGTGGTCTTGATATTGTCTGTACTTGCTTTAATTGTTTATCCGAGCTATCGCAATTATGTTGAGAAAGCAAAGATAAATGCAGTGCGGGCAGTCTTGTTAGAAAATGCACATTTTATGGAAAAGTTTTATCTGCAGAATGGGAGGTTTAAACAAACATCTACCAAATGGCCAAGTTTGCCGATTAAAGAAGCAGAAGGCTTTTGTATCCGTTTGAATGGAATCGCGCGCGGGGCTTTAGACAGTAAATTTATGTTGAAGGCGGTAGCCATAGATAAAGATAAAAATCCTTTTATTATTAAGATGAATGAAAATCTAGTAACCTTTATTTGCAAGAAGTCCGCTAGTTCGTGTAATGATGGGTTGGATTATTTTAAAGGAAATGATAAGGACTGCAAGTTACTTAAGTAGGCTTGTTTACAAATCAATCGATAGTGTTTCAATATTTGTGCGGGTTTCCGCCTTGAGGGAATGAGAATCGTGTAATATTAAGCCTATAGTTATGACCCGCAATCCGTATCTGTATTGTTTCCGGATAAAAGAATAAACCCAATCGGTGGATCGTTTGGGTTTATTTCATTGATTGACAGAGTTTTTGATAAATGGAAAGACAACGCTTTTTTTAGGGGATGGTTTTGTTTTTCCCTCTGATATTGCCTATAGGTTTCTGCCCCTTCCGTTCTAAATATATTATCCGATTCGGATAAGTCGAATGGGGCGCTTGATGCTAAGCCGATTACAAGTCGTTTCGATAAATCATAGGGCATAATAAGGATATCTTTAGCCGTGGATTTATGGGGCATGGTAGCAAAAATTGTATCGGGGTGTACATTACTAATCTGAAAGGTTAAACAGATTTTATAATGCCGTCTGAAGATGTTTTCAGACGGCATTTTGTTTCCAATTCGTTATAGGCTTGTATTTTGCCTATGCAATATAGTAAGTTAAGGTATGTTTGTACCTTTAGACATAAGGGCAATCGCAGCTCCTGTCCCTAATGTACAAATCACTATCCAGCTTCAGTCATATCCAATAGTTTTCCGAACCGCACACCTCCGCCTGATAACGCCCTGCAGAAGTTTTTTGGACAGCACCAACTTTGCCCTGCTGAAAATACAGCAGTCCGCGTTCGGCGATGTGGGGCATGGTTGGCTTCCAAGAAGTTTTTGAAATATGGGAAGTTTACTGATTCAGACGACGTTTGGGAGATGTGTGGGAATCTTTGCTTTATAAAGTGGCAAAAGGTTGTCTGCAAATGGGTCTCAGACGATCTTTAGTTTGGTTGGAAAGGGAAGTAGTTTAGAAAGACCACGTGCGTGCGTACTACACACACCCTACGCATAAATTTAAGATTCTTTGTAATTCACAGGTAGGGTGTTGTGTGCCCGAAGGCGCGCATGCGATTGGATGCGGGCTATGGCTTGCTAGTCACCGCCAACGGCATCATCATCTCCATGCTTTGCGAATACTACGCCCTCGAAGGTATTTCCGACCTCGTGGCCACCGTCCGCAAAATCCGCCAAGCCATCAACCCCGACCTCGACGTAACCGGCATCGTCCGCACCATGTACGACAGCCGCAGCCGCCTCGTCGTCGAAGTCAGCGAACAGCTCAAACAACACTTCGACACCGTCATCCCCCGCAACATCCGTCTCGCCGAAGCCCCCAGCCACGGCCTCCCCGCCCTCGCCTACGATGCTCACGCCAAAGGCACCCAGGCTTATCTCGACTTGGCCGACGAATTGATTGCACGGTTAGAAAAATAAATAGGGATATGAATATAAAAAAGGCCGTCTGAAAGTTGGATAGTACTTTCAGACGGCCTTTGGTTTGATGTAGGCTACGGCTTGCTACGTGTGGATATAGATCACCCCCTCTCTCTAAATTTGGTAACCACTGGTTACCAAATTTAGGTATAATACCTTCTTCATTAATAAATAGATGATAAAGATATGGCTACTGGTGTTATTCAATCAACTGATTCTGAAAAATCAATCTCTGCTATGTTAAAAAGTAAACAACCATATTTTATACCTAGATATGAGAATGTTTCCTTAAACTATATTTCAAAGAACCTTGAGTCAGAAATTTTAAAACCAATAGATAATACGTACATTGTACTGAATAATAGTAGAGAGGAAACTTGTAAAATCCTTAATAATGATATTGTTTTTTCAGACAATTTATTCGCAATTCACTCATTAATAAACTATAATCAAAAGGTGGACTTAATTTATTTAGATCCTCCTTATAATACAGGTTTTGATTTTTTTTCAAAAGACAATAATCATGCTTATAGTGATTCATTTGATTTATCAGAATATATTGAGTTTATGAGGATTAGATTAATACTATTAAGAGAGGTGCTATCTGATAATGGTTCTATTTATGTACATATAGGCCATCAAATGTTGCCTTATCTCAAAGTAGTCATGGACGAGATTTTTGGAATTAGTAACTGTAGAAATATTATTACCAGAAAAAAATGTAGCAGTAAGAATTATACAAAAAATCAATTTCCGAATTTGAATGATTTTATATTGTTTTATTCTAAAAATAATAATTTTATATGGAATCCTCAAGGTACAGTTCCATCTGAAGACTGGATAAAAAAAGAGTATCCAAAAATAGATGATAAGGGTCAATATAAATTAGTACCTATTCATGCACCAGGCATCAGGAATGGTGAAACAGGGAAAGAATGGAAAGGCATGCTCCCTCCAAAAGGAAAGCATTGGCAATATACTCCTGAAAAATTGGATGAAATGGATAAAAATGGAGAAATATATTGGTCAAAAACAGGTAATCCACGTCGTAAAGTTTATCTAACGCCTGATAAAAAAATTCCACTGGGAGATTATTGGCATGATTTTCGAGATGCACATCACCAGAGCATTAAGATTACTGGCTATCCAACTGAAAAAAACCTTTCAATGTTAGAGATGATTGTAAGAAGCAGTAGTAATAGTGATAGCGTCGTTTTAGATCCATTTTGCGGTTCTGGAACTACTTTAATAGCTGCAAAAAATGAACAGAGGCAATTTATTGGAATTGACCAGTCGTTGAATGCAATTAAGCATTGCATTCAACGACTAGAAGTAGCCCAAAGTAATATTTTTAATCAGGCTAGATTATTATGTGATAAAGACGTTTACGAATATTTTTCTATAGATATAGAAAGTATCTTACGATAATAACCATTCCCGAGTAACAATGATATGGGCTAATTTTAATGTTGTTACTCGGGCATTATCTTCCCATGAGTCTGCAAGCATACAAGTTTCTTTCCATGTGTCATTATGAATTAAACCTGGACCATCTGATAAGAAAATAATTTTGATAATTTTACCGCTACAAATTTTGTAACTTTTAAGTTTTTGAACTTTTAAAGAGTTCCCTCCTGTCCTGTCATCTGATTGTGCTCCACCGCGTGTAGAATCATAACGCGAGAAACCCACTGCAACAATTTCATTATTTATTTTCTTTCTAATAACAAAGTCGCATGGAAAACTACTCTCCGTAAAGTCAGGTAATATTGAGGATAATTCAATATCTTTTCCTGCTGCTTCTGGTCCATCAATTAAAAAATCATTAGAAAAATTTTGTTTAAACCACGAAAAAAAGATTCTTGTCAATTCGTATCCTGAACTGCCTCTTGTATCATATTCAGCCAATAAACAACATAGAGAAGAAAACTGTTCTGATGATATTTCTTCAAAAAATTTTTTTAAATATTTTATATCTATAAAAGTATGGCCATATGTTTCAATAAGTTTTTCTGTAGGTATTTTTTTAATTTTCTTTGAGGTTTCTGTATCAATAACTGTTGATACACATCGTCTAAATAATTTTAGGAAAGACATACGTGTATTTTTATCAATGTTTCCTTGTCTAATGCAATAAAGTAATTCTTCTGATGATGAAGATTTTTTTACCAACTCTATAAATTCATAAATATCGGACTGATACTTGACCACATTAAAATCAAAAGATTCTTGAAATCTTTGATTGTTATCAATTGGTGTAATAATAGAAAATTTATCAAAATTATAAATCTTACTCATGTGTATACTCCTTAATAAAGTTAACTAATATTTTCCCACTCCTTCAACAATCTCTTCACCGATACCGGATGCGGTGTCTTCAATTCCTGCGCAAACAGCGACACCCTCAATTCTTCAATCATCCATTTAAACGCGGCGAGGCCGTCTGAAACGGGCTGTCCTTGTTTCACCAAACTGTCGGTTTTTTCCTGCCACATTTGTTCCAGCTCTTGAATATCGGCTTCGCGGGCTGCGTCGCGGGCGGGGTTGCTGCTGTATTTTTCGAGGCGCAGGGTCATGGCTTTGAGGTAGATGGGGAGGCGCGGCCATTGTGCCCACGGGGTATGGCTGGCAAAGCCGGCGGCGAGCAGGGTTTGCAGGCGTAGTCTTAGGAGGTGGGTCAATGGATGTTTGCCGAGTTTGCTATTCAGTTCAGCGTAGGCGGCGGCGGTTTCCTGCAAGTAGCGGCTGAGGGCTTCTTTGACGGCGGGCAGGCGGCTGCGGGCGCGTTTGATTTGCTCTTTGAAGGCTTTTTCGTTGCGCGGCAGCTCGTCTTCGCCGATAAAGGCACGGTCGCAGACGGCTTGGGTGAGGTCGTCGCGCAGGGTGTCGGCGTTGATGTGTTTGAGCAGCATGGCGGCTTGGGTGAAGCCTTGGATGCCTTTGTTCAGATCTTTTACCTGCTCTTTTAATTGCAGCTTCATCAATTCGATTACGCCTTGACGGTGTGCCTGTTCGGCGGCGGCAGATGTGTCAAACAGGCGCAGGGCGATGCGGCCGTCTTTTTCTTTTTGCAGACCGAGATAGCCGGTGAGCTGTTGTTTGCCGCGTGCGAATTTGATGGATTCGGGCAGGGTGCCGATGTCCCATGCGGTGACGTTGTCGCGCTCGAATTCTTGGGTGTTGTCGCGGAAGGTAACGGCGGCGGCTTGGCCGAGCTGTTGTTGCAATTCATGCAGTTTGCGGCCGCCGGCAAGCTCTTGTCCGCCGTCGTCGATAATGCGGAGGTTGAAATAGCAGTGTTCGGGTAGCCTGAACGCGGCCCATTCGTCTTGGTTGATTTGCTCGAGTATGCGGATGTCGCCTGCGGTTTTGGAGATGGCTTGGGCAAGTTGGGGCAGGATGGGGGCGTTGCGATCAGGGTTTTGGCTTAAAAATTGTGTGATGAAATCGGGTACGGGCACGCAAATGCGGCGGATTTGCTTCGGCAGAGCTTTAATCAGCAGCTGGATTTTTTCGCGCAACATACCGGGCACCAGCCATTCGAGCGACGGCGCGTGCAGGCGGTTGAGGACGGTCAGCGGTAGGGTGAGGGTAACGCCGTCGAGCGGATGGTGCGGCTCGAAGCGGTAGGAAAGTTTGAACTTGCCGTCTGCGGTTTGCCAGAATTTGGGGAATTGCTCTTCGGTAATGTGCGCGGCAGCGTGTTGCATCAAATCGTCGCGGCTGAGGAACAACAGGCGCGGATTGTTGCGCTCGGCGGTTTTGAGCCAGGCTTCAAAGGTGCGGATATCGGCAAGTGGCAAAGGTTTCAGACGGCCTTTTTGGGGTGCAGGCTGCTTTTTGGGTTTGGGGTAGTCTGAAACTGTTGAAGCTGCGGCACTCTGTTCCCTCTCCTGTGGGAGAGGGTTAGGGAGAGGGCTTGCTGCGGTTGCGGAAAAGTTGGTTTGTGTGGCAACTGTTTTGCCCTCTCCCCAGCCCTCCCCCACGGGGGAGAGGGTGGTTTGCTGCGGATTTGCAGGACACAGGTCGTCTGAAAACTGGGGTGTGTGGTTTTCAGGTAGCCTTTGGGAGTGCAGGCTGCTTTCGGTTTTAGTTTTAGCTTCGCAGAAATTCAGCCTTGCTTCGCAAGACATTGTTTTCAGACTGCCTGAAACCGTTGGAACTGCGGCACTCTGTTCCCTCTCCTGTGGGAGAGGGTTAGGGAGAGGGTTTGTTGCGGTTGCGGAAAAGTTGGTTTGTGCGGCAACTGTTTTGCCCTCTCCCCAGCTCTCCTCCACGGGGGAGGGGGTGGTTTGCTGCGGATTTGCAGGATGCAGGCTGCCTGAAACCGCATCCGCCGTATAAAAATCGGGCAGCCGTTCGTGATAAAACGCAAACAGTGCTTCGTCATCGACCAGTACATCTTGCTTGCGCGATTTGTGTTCGAGTTCGGTAATTTCCTTAATCAGCTTTTTGTTGTGGACAAAAAAGTCCGCTTTCAAATCGCATTCCTGTGCCACCAACGCGCTGCGGATAAAGATTTCGCGCGCTTCTTTGGGTGCAACTTTGCCGTAAGACACGGGGCGGCGCGGCAATACGGTCAGGCCGTAAAGCGTAACGCGTTCGCTGGCGACGACTTCGCCGCGTTTTTGCTCCCAGTGCGGCTCGAAATAATGATAGCGGACGAGGTGCGGCGCTTCCTGCTCTATCCATTCGGGCTGGATGACGGCGACGTCGCGCGCGTAAAGGCGCGTGGTTTCAACCAATTCTGCCGCCATCACCCATTTGGGTTTGGCTTTGAACAGGGCGGAGGCGGGGAAAAGGTGGAAGCGGCTACCGCGCGCGCCGGTGTAGTCGTTGCCGTCGGGTGATTTCATGCCGACATTGGCGATGAGGCCGGTCAGCAGGGCGCGGTGGATTTGTTCGTAACCGGCTTCTTTGGCAGCACGGATTTGGGCGCGGTGTTGTTTCTTATCCAGTTGTTTTTGTTTGAGCTTGGCCGCCAAATCTTGGTCGCCCTGGCTTTCAGACGGCCTTAATTGCTCTTGGGTAGGAGGTTGCCTAAACGCGGCTTCTTTCGTGGTCAAACCCATTTCAATCGCGGTTTGGGTAAGCTGGTGGTGCAGCTCGCGCCATTCGCGCATACGCAGGTGCGACAGAAAATATTGGCGGCACCACTGCACCAGCTGCTTGTTGGACAAACCTTTGTCGCGCTCGCGCTGGAAGCTGTCCCAAATGTTCAGATAGGCCAAG
Organism: Neisseria sp. LACPHL-SPEC-2024-00856; assembly: GCF_047915665.1. Lineage (NCBI taxonomy): Bacteria > Pseudomonadati > Pseudomonadota > Betaproteobacteria > Neisseriales > Neisseriaceae > Neisseria > Neisseria sp. LACPHL-SPEC-2024-00856. The sequence goes on along the minus strand of NZ_JBLRPR010000004.1, from coordinate 170,195 downwards.
AAGTCGGATTGCTTGTCGGTAAAGCGTTCGTGCGACTTGGCGGCAGCATCGCGTGCTTCCAGCGGCCGCTCGCGCGGGTCTTGAATCGACAGCGCGGACGCGATCACCAATATTTCCGCCATACAGTCGTGCTTCTTCGCTGCCAACAAAATGCGCGCGATTTTCGGGTCGATGGGCAGGCGCGCCATTTGTTCGCCGAGTTTGGTTAGTCGGTAGCGGGGGGTGTTTCTGAGTGGTATGGTGCAGTGGTGTCGGGTATTTGACATGGTGGTTTGGTTAAAGGATTTCAGGTAGTCTGAAATCATATATTTTCTAAATTAATAAACTGAAACGGCAACAGCCCAAATCTGTCTTGTATGGTTTGAATGGCTACTAATGAAGCATCAATACCTATCCAACGCCTATTTAAATTCTGCGCTGCCAATAAAGTTGAACCGCTGCCCGCAAAGCAATCCAACACAATAGAATCAGGATTTGATGACTGTCGAATAATCATTTCTAACATTTCTGCATTTTTTTCGGTTGGATAAATGGGATAGGCAGGATCTTTATATCGCCAAATATCTTGAATTTTCTTACCTTTGTGTTCATCGGCAAATTTCTTGATACGCGGTACGCCGTTTTTAGACCATTCCAATAGACCCTGTTCGTCTAGTTTCTCTAACTCGTTCGGTGGACTGCGCCAATGTCGTCCTTTCGGAGGGAGCATACCGCGCCACATTTCGCCTGTTTCACCGTTTTGCGTTTCCCCTGGCGCATGAACAGGCACGGTGTTGTAACGCCGTCCAGATTCGTCAATTTTTTGAAACATCTCAATTTTATCGTTATCAGTTAATGGGATGGTTACCTGGTTGAAAATATTCTTTTTTGTGTTTTTTGCATAAAACAACACTACGTCTTTCTCATTGCCAAATGCACGGCGGGCAAAATTTTTCGGATTAGATTTCACGCGGGCAATATCATTTTTAAAATTCTCTGCTCCAAAAATTTCATCTAACAAAATTTTCAGATAATGTCCCACTTTGCTGTCAATATGTACATAAATCGAACCGCAGGGCGACAACAATTCACGCATTAAAATCAAGCGTTCGCGCATAAATTCCAAATATTCAGGTAATGGGCGGTTGTCTTCATAGGCGGTTGTTCCATTATTGCTGCGGCTAATCGTATTCGCCCGATTTCCCGATATCATGAAAACCTGCTGCGTGTTATAGGGTGGGTCAATATAAATCAGATCAATTTTTCCCCGATAACCGCTATTGAGCAAAACCGACAGTGCATAAAAATTATCGCCCAAGAATAAAAGAGACAAATCGTTGCCTAACGATAAAGGAGAAATATGTCGGGAGCGTTCCAAGATTTGGGTTTCCAGCTGCTTATGCTCGTAAATCAACTGCATATCTCACACCGAAAACAAATAATCACGTAACAGAACGGTAGAAATAACAACCTCGTTATCTTTAAAACTACTTAAATCTTTGAACATCTTATTCTGACCTTTGATGTAAAGTACGCCATCCAAAATAGCAATCGTTTGGACGGTATAATCTGATTCAGCTAATGGAGCTCGCATGGTGGTAATAGCATCATTAAATTGAGCATTTTGATGTCCGCCAAAATCTGTTAGAAATTTTGCCTCTCCAATAATGAATTTGTTATTAAATTTAGCAATAAAATCCAACCCCTTTTCATGTTGATAACCTAAATGATCTTTGGCGAAATTCTGCATAGCTTTATCACTCGCATTAAATACAATATTTTCCTGATAGCTAAGAAATTTTTCTACGTCATCAGTAACAGGTACCCCCAATGCACCACTTGAAATCCAATTTTTAAACAATGGTCCAATTTGGCGATTGGTTTCTTTTGGGACAGTAGTTTTATCTAAAATTTCATCAAATCCCATTTCAATCAGCATACCAGCCAAGCGGCTTACAGTAGCAGGATTGCGGTTTATTGCCGTTTTATCGCGTTTCAAATAAGCGACATAACTGTCTTTAATAGGGAAAATCTCTTGTTCTAATAAAACATTAAGTAGATTTTTACCGTTTTGATTATTGAGGTATGTACGAATTTCATTTTGCGTGGATTCGGATAACTCTCGGCGCACATTAACCGACATAGGATAAACACGATACAGTTGATCTAAATAATTACTTTGCCCTGCTAAATCGATGCTTTTTTGTGTCCATAAATTCATTTCTTTGTTCCTTGTTTAATGGCTTCAGTGATGTATTTTATCTGGTTTAGTAATTTAATCTGCTATTTATTTTACGTCTTTAAATCATCTCCTCCACCGCCCCCAACTCCAACAACACCTGAAAACCGTCATTGATATACCGTGAATCGGGCATTTCTAAAAACGGGAATGCCGCCACATCGCCGAGTTTCAATGCTGCCATGCGCAGGATGACGGCGGCGAGGTTGCTGCGGACGATTTCGGGGTCGGTAAATTCGGGGCGGCTGTTAAAATCTTCTTCTGAAAACAGTCGGATACACACGCCTGCGGAGACGCGGCCGCAGCGGCCGGAGCGTTGGCGGGCGGCGGCTTGGGAGATTTTTTCGATATGAAGCTGCTCCACTTTTGCCCGTGCGGAATAGCGTTTGACGCGCGCGAGGCCGGTGTCGATGACGTATTTGATGCCCGACACGGTGAGCGAGGTTTCGGCGACGTTGGTTGCCAGTACGATGCGGCGTTTCGAGCCTGAGGGGTGGAAGATTTTGTGCTGTTCGGCGTGCGACAGGCGTGCGAACAGGGGCAGGATTTCGTCGTTGCGGCGCAGCGTGGATTTGCGCAGGGCTTCGGTGGCTTCGCGGATTTCGCGTTCGCCCGGCAGGAACACCAAAATATCGCCTTCGCCGTAGCACGCCAATTCGTCGGCTGCATCGACAATCGCGTCGGTCAACTCGACTTCTGCGTCGTCTTCGTCTTTGCCGGTCAGCGGTCGGTAGAGGATTTCAACAGGATAGGTGCGCCCGCTCACTTCCAGCACGGGCGCGCCGTTGAAGTGTCGGGAGAAGCGTTCTGCGTCTATCGTTGCCGAGGTGATGATGACTTTCAAATCGGGGCGGCGCGGCAGCAGCTGTTTCAAATAGCCCAAGAGGAAGTCGATGTTCAGGCTGCGTTCGTGTGCTTCATCGATGATAATCGTGTCGTAGGCGGCGAGATAACGGTCGGTCTGGGTTTCCGCCAGCAGGATGCCGTCGGTCATCAGCTTGACGCAGGCATCGCGCGAGGTATGGTCGGTAAAGCGCACTTTATAACCGACCGCGCTGCCGATTTCCGATTTCAGTTCTTCGGCAATCCGCTCTGCTACGGAACGTGCTGCCAAACGGCGCGGCTGGGTATGCCCGATCAATCCTGCCGCCCCACGCCCGAGTTCCAAACAAATCTTGGGCAGCTGCGTGGTTTTGCCCGAACCGGTTTCGCCGCAAATAATCGTTACCTGATGTTCGGCAATGGCTTTTTTGATTTCGTCGAGCTTCTCGTGAACGGGCAGGGTGTTGTCGAATTCGGGTTTGGGCAAGGCGGCCAAACGTTTCAAAAAGATTTCGTGCGATTTTCGGTATTTTTCTTCGACTTTGGACAAGCCGCCGTATTTGTTGGGATTTTTGAAGGCGGATTGCAGGAAGTGGCGGTCTTTGGAGAGGGTTTGGGAGAAATCGGGAAACATGATTGGTGCGTGTGCGGTAAAAAATAGAATTATAGCAAACGCTTTGGTTGGGTTCGGGCAATATCGGGATGGGGAAATGCCGTCTGAAAACCGCATTCTGTCGTTCAGACGGCATTGTTGTTGAAGTTTCAAGCAGCGGCGGAACGGTATTCAAATCAAGGCGGCTGCCGTCATTTGATTGGGGGCGTTTTAATTTTCAGACGGCATTCCTGTTTTGCTGTTTGCGGTTTGCGGTCTTGCGGGCGCATTGCCGGTTTGGGCGGCGGTTTCCTGAAGCACGCGCTGGCGGAAGCGCATTCCCGATGCGTGGTAGAACGGACGCGGCGAAAACTGGCGCGAAACCTGCGAGGCGAAAATGCAGGCAATCAGCATCCAAAACAGCAGGCTTTGCCCGCCGGTCATTTCCATAACGATGACGGCGGAAGTTATCGGGGATTGTGTCGCGCCCGCCAAAAATGCCGCCATGCAGATGAGGACGATGATGTTTGCACCCTGCGATATGTCGGCGATGGCGGCGATATGCTCGCCCAAAGCCGCACCTATGGTCAGCGAGGGAGTGAAAATGCCGCCCGGAATGCCTGCCCAATAGCTGAATACGGTGGCGAGCCATTTGGCGGCGGCGAGTCCGACGGGGGCTTCATAGATGCCGTGCAGGGCTTGGGCGGCTTCGTGGTAGCCGGTGCCGTAGGTTTTGCCTTGGTAGAACGTGCCGAGCAGGGCGAGCAGCAGCCCTATCAGTGCCGCGAGCAGGAGCGGGCGGTTGCGGACGAAGCCTTGGATTTTGCGCGGGAAAACTGCCGCCGCGCCCAGATAGAGCATACGGGCAAATATGCCGCCAGCCGCGCCGCAAACCAGCCCCGCCGCCACGACCCACATCAAAATATTTTCCAAAACGCCGCCGTTGAAACCCGAAAAATACGGGTTGTTGCCCTGAATGGCGACCTGTATGAAGCCGGCGGCGAGTACGCCGAGCAGAATCTGCCGCTCCCAGCGCAGCATAATGCCGCGCCCGAGTTCCTCAATGGCGAAAATCACGCCTGCCAAAGGCGCGTTGAATGCGGCTGCCAGTCCGCCCGCCGCGCCCGCCGCCATCAAATCGTTTTCCTGCATACCCTTAAACGCCAAACCGTGTTTTTTGCACCACGCTCCCCACGCTCCCATCACTGCCGCGCCGACCTGCACGGACGGGCCTTCGCGTCCGATGGACGCGCCGAACAGCATACCCAAAAAGGTCAGTGGGATTTTCAGCAGCGTCTGTCCGAGGCGGATCAGCCGCGTTTTTTGTGCGCCGTAGGGCAGCGACAGCGAGGCGATGACCTGCGGGATGCCGCTGCCCGAGGTATAGGGCGCGTATTTGCGCGTGAACCACGCAATAAGCGGCAAACCCAAAGGAAGCGCTACCCACGCGAACCACGGGTATTTTTGCACCCACGCGGCATTCAGTTCGAGGGCGTAGTCGGCAAGATGGGCAAAAAACAGCGCGGTCAGGGCGACGAGCGCGGAGCCTGCCAGAAGGAACACAAAGGCGATGCTTTTGTGCGAAATGCGGCGGGTTTGGCGGATTTTGTGGCGGAGCTTGCGGATAAGTGTGCGGAACATAAGGCGGTGTCGGGAAAAGCGGCTTTCAGACGGCCCGGCCTGCCGGCGATGCCGTCTGAAGCCGTGTCGGGTCAGGAACGGTAGTCGGCGTTGATGGAAACGTATCCGTGCGACAGGTCGCAGGTATAGACAGTGGCGGCACTTTGTCCGCGATGCAGCTTGATGCGGACGGTGATTTCGTCCTTCGACATCACCGCCTGCCCTTGTGCTTCGGTGTAGCTTGCGGCGCGTCCGCCGTGTTCGGCAACCAAAATATCGTCGAGATACATTTCCACGAGGTCGGTATCGAGGTCGGCAACGCCGGCATAACCGATGGCGGCGAGCAGTCTGCCGAGGTTGGGGTCGGAGGCGAAAAAGGCGGTTTTGACCAGCGGCGAACGTGCCACGGCGTAGGCGGCTTGGCGGGCTTCGTCGCGGGTTTTGGCGTTTTCGACGCGGACGGTGATGAACTTGGTCGCACCTTCGCCGTCGCGGACGATGGCTTGGGCGAGTTCGAGCGCGAGGCTGCACAACAATTCTTTGAGTTGGGCGTAACGCGGGTCGGCGATGTTGTCGATTTCGCTTTGGCTGTTTTTGCCGGTAGCGATGATGACGAAGCTGTCGTTGGTGCTGGTGTCGCCGTCAACGGTGATGGTGTTGAAGGTTTCGTCGGCGATTTCCTGCGTCATCAGTTGGAGGACGGGTTGGGAAACTTTGGCATCGGTGGCGATGAAACCGAGCATGGTCGCCATATTGGGATGAATCATGCCCGAGCCTTTGGCGATGCCGGTGGCGCGGACGGTGTGTTTGCCGCCGACCTTGCCTTCGCGCGAGGCGGCTTTGGGAACGGTGTCGGTGGTCATGATGGCGCGTGCCGCTTCGTTCCAGAAGGCAGGCTGCATTTTGGGCAGGGCGGCGATGATTTTGTCTGCGGGCAGAGGCTCGAGAATCACGCCGGTGGAGAAGGGCAGCACCTGGTTCGGTTTGCAGCCGATTTGCCGGGCGGCGGCGGCACACACTGCCAAAGCATCGATTCTGCCCTGTGCGCCCGTACCCGCGTTGGCGTTGCCCGTGTTGATGATGAGGGCGCGCACGCCGTCTTCGTCGAAAAGGTGCGATTTGGCGATGTGGACGGGCGCGGCACAGAAACGGTTGGTCGTGAAGACTGCACCGACGGTGCTGCCGGCGGCTGCGGCAATCAGTGTCAGGTCGGTATGGTCGGGCTTCTTCACGCCTGCTTGGGCGGTGTAGAGGGCAATGCCGTCGATGTCGGGCAGTTGTTCGGCGGTTTTTTCGGTCAGGTTGACAGCCATAACGGTTCTCCTTGCGAGTGTGTCGGCGTTCAGACGGCATGGGTTGAAATGCCGTCTGAAACGGGTTCAAAATTCTAAAACGGGTATGATTAACGGGGCGATGAGTGCGGTCAGTACGCCGTTGAGCGTCAGCCCCAGTCCAGCGTATGCCGCCATACGCCGGCTGCGTTCGAGCGAGGCGGCAATACCCATCGCGTGCGAAGCCGTGCCGAGCGACATTCCGACAGACGAGGGCATAACGACTGTGTTCTTCAACATTTTGTAACCGGCAATCTGTCCGACCAGACCGGCAATGATGACGGTGGCGGCGGTAATGGCGGGAATGCCGCCGATGGAGCGGGTGATTTCGATGGCGATGGGGTTGGTAACAGATTTGGACGCGAGCGAGAGGACGACTTCGCGTTCCGCGCCCAGCCATTTGGCAAAATACATCCCCGTAACAATGCCCGTAATGCTGCCCGCAAGCTGCGAAACGATAACGGGCAGCCACTGGTTGAAGATTTTACGGCGGTTTTGGTAGAGCGGGACGGCAAGTACGACGACGGCGGGCTTGAGCCAGAAATCGATAAACTGCGCGGCGTTGTGGTACACCGCGTAATCAATGTTGAGGATTTTCAGGTAGGCAATCAGCACGATAGTGCTGACGAGTACGGGGTTACAGAAGATATTGCCCGTGCGCGTGCGCACAATAATCGCAAGCGCGTACACGGCAAGCGTGAGGAAAAGCAGGATGCTGGGCTGCCTGAGGATTTCGTTCATCAGATAATGCTCCGTATCCAGCGGTGAACCTTGCCTGTAACCAGCAGTACGCACAAAGTGCTGGCGGAAGCGGAAACCAGTATCGAAAACCAATCGTCGGCAATCAAATCCAAATAGCTGATGACGGCAACGCAGGGCGGAACGAGGAACAGCATCAGGTTTGCCATCAGCGCGTCGGTAAGCTGTTGCAGCCAAGACGTTTTGACCCAACCCGCCTGCAAAAGCGCAAACAGCACGCCCATGCCGACGATGCTGCCGGGCAGCTTGATGCCTGCTAGGAAAACGGCGGTTTCGCCGGCGGCGAGGCAGCCGAGGATGATGAGGAGCGCGCGGATGATGTTCATGTTGTGTGTCTGTCTTTTGACGGCGTTGTGATAAATTTTGTTAACTGTTTAATCATAACGTCAAATATGCCGTCTGAAAAGCCGAAGCCGCGCACAAACGCAAAAACGGCACGGATAAACCGTGCCGCATGACGTGTGCCTTGTTCAGACTTTGCGGTAGGGATTTTCCAAACCTTCAATCAGCGCGAGCAGGTAATCGCGCAACTGACGTTCGCCGCAACCCATCAGCAGCGCGTCTTCAAACGCATCTTGCGCCGTTTGGTACAGCTCGGTCATGTTTTCGGACATCACTTTGACCTTTTCGGTACAGGACACGATCTGTCCGTCATCGTCGTACCATTTGGGCATTTCGGGCATACTCATTGCGTATTCCTTGGGAAATCAGTTCAGAAAGCGGGACGGGTCGTTTTTCTTGACCCGGCGGGCGAACGCATATTTGCCGCTCCAATATTTGTGGCTCAGGCTGGTGATTTCGATATTTTTCCCTGTGCGCGGCGCGTGGATGAAGCGGTCGTTGCCGATATAAAGCCCGACATGGGAAATGCGGCTGCCGCCCAGCGTGCGGAAAAACACCATATCCCCGGGCTGCAATTCGCTTCGGGCAACCGGCGTACCCATCTGCGCCTGTTCTGCCGACGTGCGCGGCAGGTTGATGCCCATGGCGCGTTTGAAGATGTGCTGCATGAAGCCGCTGCAATCAAAACCGGTAGAAACCGATGTGCCGCCGTAGCGGTAGGCAACACCCAAAAGCCCCATCGCATTGCCGATCAGTTCGTCGGCGGAACCTGAAGTACGGTCATTATTAGTGCGGGCGGTTTGGGTGTATTGCCCGTTTTCGGCAAACTGTCTGAGAATCTGCTCGCGGCTGCTGAGCAGGTTGGTCAACTCGTCGGCAAGGGCGGGGCGGACGGCAAACATCAGCCACAAAACCGCCCAAACTGCCGGTTTGAAAAAAGAATCCATATCGGTGTTTCCGCGCAGGAGGCATCGTGCCGCCGTGCGATGTTATGCTGTATCAGTCGAAAATATCTTGTTGATTGTATATAAAAAAACGGCTGTTTGGCAAAAAACGGCTTGTTATATTGAGTTAATGTATTGATTTTTATATAATTTATTGAGAACTTGGGAAACGCATCCGCCGTCCGCCTTGTTTTCGCGCCGACCGCAACCATATATCCGCCATCCGAACAATCAATCAGAGAGAATAATGAATCAAACCGTCATCAACCGCGCCGATGTGCGTACCCGCTTTATCTTCGACGATATGCCCGTGCGTGGGCTGCACGTCCGTCTGGAAAACGTGTGGCAGCACATTGTAAAACAGAAAAACTATCCCGCCGCCATCCGCCGCGCCTTGGGCGAGCTGTTGGCTGCCGGCGTTCTGCTGTCGGGCAACCTCAAAAACGAAGGCACGCTGATTGTGCAGGTTCAGGGGCAGGGGCGGCTGAAAATGCTGGTTGCCGAGGCGACTTCCGACCGTACCGTCCGTGCAACCGCGCGGTGGGACGAGGCGGCAGAAATCGGTGAAGATGAAAGTTTGGTCGATCTTTTGGGCGAGGGCGGCGTATTCGTGCTGACGCTGCAGCCCAAAGACGGCGAACCCTGGCAGGGCGTAGTGCCTTTGGAAGGCGACGGTATCGCGCAAATGTTGATGAACTATATGAAACGTTCCGAACAGCTTGATACGCACATCGTCCTGTCTGCAAGCGATGAAGCGGCGGGCGGTCTGCTGGTGCAGCGTCTGCCTGAAGAGGTGTTGGATGAAGAGGCATGGGAACACGTCAGTACGCTGGCGCGCACGCTGACGGCGGAGGAGCTGGCAGAATTGGATGCGCAACACGTTTTATACCGCCTGTTCCACGAAACGCCGCCGCGCGTGTTCGAGCCGGAAACGTTTGAATTTTCATGTACCTGTTCTCGGGGCAAGGTCAGCGATATGCTGCTGATGCTGGGCGGGGAAGAAGTTGGCGGCGTGGTGGCGGAACAGGGCAGCATCGAAGTCGATTGCGACTTCTGCCACAGTAAATACGTGTTTGACGAAACCGATGTCAATGCGCTGTTTGGTGCGGATGTGGTCGGCGTTGCCCGAGAGCAGTCCCGACATACCGTCCAATAATCTTGTGTAACAAAGATAAATAGTGAAATGCCGTCTGAAAATCCCCACAGGGTGTTTCAGACGGCATTTTCATGTGTTTCAGACGGCATTTAAAGCAGAAACAGGGTGGCGAGACCCAAGAAAATCAGGAAGCCGCCGGAATCCGTTACCGCCGTAATCAGCACCGAGCTGCCCAACGCGGGGTCGCGTCCGAACTTTTCCATTACCACGGGAATCAATACGCCGACGGTTGCCGCCAGCAGCAGGTTGAGCGTCATCGCGGCAACCATGACCAAACCGATGCCGAGGCTGCCGTAGAGCAGCCATGAAACCGCGCCCATGACGGTTCCCCAGATAATGCCGTTGACCAAGGCGACGCCGACTTCTTTTTTCAACAGCCTGCCTGCCTGCATGCCTGTCAGTTGCCCCATCGCCATCGCGCGGACAATCATGGTGATGGTTTGGTTGCCGGAGTTGCCGCCTATGCCGGCAACGATGGGCATCAGTGCGGCGAGTGCGACGATTTTTTCGATGCTGCCTTCAAACGCGCCGATGACGCGGCTGGCGAGGAAGGCGGTGCAGAGGTTGACGGCGAGCCACATCCAGCGGTTTTTGACGGAATCCAAGACGGGGGCGAACAGGTCTTCCTCTTCCTGCAAACCTGCCATATTCAACATATCCGCTTCGGATTCTTCGCGGATCACGTCCACCATCTCGTCAACGGTAATCCTACCGATGAGCTTTTTGTTTTCATCGACCACGGGCGCGGTAACCAAGTCGTAGCGTTCAAACGCCTGCGCCGCTTCTTCCACGTCGTCTTCGGCGCGGAAACGCACGACATCTTTCGCCATCACGTTTTCCACCAAGTCTTCGGGGTCGGCAACCAAAAGTTTGCGGATGGGCAGCACGCCTTGCAGTACGTCGTTTTCATCGACCACAAAAATCTTGTCGGTATGGTCGGGCAGGCTGTCGAAGCGGCGCAGATAGCGCAGCACCACTTCACAGGCGACATCGGCGCGGATGCTGACCAATTCGAAGTCCATAATTGCGCCGACTTGGTTGTCTTCGTAGGACATTGCCGCTTTGACTTGCGCGCGCTCTTCCTCGTCGCGCGTCTGCAAGGCTTCATAAACCACTTGGTGCGGCAAATCGTCTGCCAGTTCCGCCAATTCGTCCGCGTCCAAATCGTCAACTGCCGCCAACAATTCGTCTTTGTCCATCGACTCGATCAGCGTTTCGCGGACTGCATCGGACACTTCCAGCAGCACTTCGCCGTCGTCTTCCGGTTTGACCAGAATCCAGACGATATTGCGTTCGCGCGGCGGCAGCGATTCCAATACCGCCGCCACGTCGGCAGGGTGCAGCTCGCTCAAGAGGACGGTCAGCTCGGTCAGCTTGTCGCTCAGCGGCGCGTCTTCGAGCGGTGTACCGTTTTCGATTTGTTCAAAAGCAGGTTCGAGGATTTCGCACAGTGCGTGGACACGGTCGAAATCGGCGGAAACGCGTTCTACATCGTTTTCGATACCGTCGTTTTCAAGGTTCGGAGGGGTTTGTTCGATGCTCATAAATGCTCCGCCCGCCGTGTGCGGGGAGGCATTTCGGCGGGATGGTTATTGTCGTTTGGAATCGGAAGGGGCGTTCAGTAAAAACGAACTGGGAAGGTCCATAATAAAAGCCTGACGGTACAGGCGCAGGGTTGGAAACGGCACTATTCTACTCTCTTTTGGAACGGTTTACTATTTTTAACGCAAATGCCGTCTGAAACGTGGGTTTCAGACGGCATTTTTCGGAGGGCAGGTCAGCGGTAGGTGTTTTTCAGTTCGCGCAGGGCGGCGAATACTTCCAAACCGCTGTTCAGCGTTTTGCCGACCAGGGCTTCGGCACGTTGGCGGACGGTGGGGATTTCTGTCCGTAAGAACGGGTTGACGCGGCGTTCGTGCGCGAGGGTAACGGGCAGGGTAGGCGTGTGTTCTGCCGCCTTCAATGCCGTCTGAATGTCGGCGTTGTCCGGCTCGATATGGGCGGCGAAACGCAGGTTAGCGGCGGTGTATTCGTGTGCCGGGTAGAACAGGGTGCCTTTGGGTAATTGGTTGAACCGTTGGAAGCTGTCGTAAAGTTGTTCGACCGTACCGGTGAACACGCGTCCGCAGCCTGCGGAAAAAAGGGTGTCGCCGCAAAAGACGTGTATGCCGTCTGAAGTTTCCATGAGGTAGCTGATGTGGCGGTCGGTATGGCCCGGGGTTGCCCAAACGGTGATTAACCCTTCGCCGAAGGTAAATTGGGTGCCTGCGGTTACGGTGTGGGTGGCGGCTTCGATGTCGGTTTCACCGTAAACGGGCGATTCCATGTAGCCGCGCCACAGTGCGGCAGCACCGCCCTCGTGGTCGGGATGGGGGTGCGTTACCCAGGTTTGGGCGAGCATGAGGCGGTTGCGGACGAGGAATTCCAAGACGGGCGAGGGGTCGGAAGGATCGACGCAGACGGCGTGGTTGCCGTGCTGTATCATCCAGATGTAGTTGTCGGTCAGGGCTTTGACGGGGGTGATTTTCATGAGTGTTCCTTGATGGTTCGGATGCCGTCTGAAAGGTGCATCCGAAAGGCGTTAATATACAGCGGAACCCTAGCAAACGCCATCATGCTGTTTCAGACGGCATTTTGTCTTATAAAAACCTTTCAGCAACAATATATTGCCAAACTGCAAACCAAACTGCCTTTGACAACTACCGACCTTCCCGCTAAAATGTGTTCAAGTTTTTAAACATATAAACAAAAGAAGCTGAATATGCCGCAACAAACCATGAATTTAATGCGCGAGTGCATTCCCATCTTTACCGTGTTGAGCGATGAAAACCGCCATCAAATCCTGCGCGTGCTGTGGGAACATGGCAAGATGAATGTGAATGAACTGACCGAGCATCTGCATCTGTCGCGCCCTGCGGTGTCGCACCATTTGAAAATCATGCTGCAAGCTGGTGCGGTGGCGGTAGAGCAGATCGGTAAAGAGCGGTTTTACAGTATTGCCATGGCGGATGCGGTGGCGAGATTGAAACAGCTTGCCGATTTGATGGCTCAAAATTGCCCGCTTTCAAAATAGGGTTATCTGTTAACCCTTTATTTTTACCCAAATACGTTTACATTTTTAAACTTATCAACTTAAAGGAACGATTATGTTATTCACGCCATTCACTTTTCCAAACGGCAAAACCGCCAAAAACCGTATCTTCAAATCCGCCATGGAAGAGCAACTTGCCCAAAACGACCAGCCGTCTGAAAAACTTGTTCGCCTGTACGACACTTGGGCAAAAGGCGGTGCAGGTATGTTGGTTACGGGCAATGTGATGGTCGCCGAAAGCGGCAAAGGTTCGATAAATGATGTGGTGATTTCAGACGGCCGCAGCCTTGAGATGCTGAAAAAATGGGCGAAAGCCGGTACGCAAAACGACACGCTGCTCATCATGCAAATCAACCATGCGGGCAAACAGTCGCCTACGGTGGTCAATAAAACGCCGCTTGCGCCGAGCGCCGTGCCGTTGGTGGGCATGGACGGCTTTATCAATCCGCCGCGTGAATTGAGTACCGATGAAATCAACGGGCTAATTCAGCAATTTGTGCAAACCGCGGAAATTGCCGAACAGGCAGGCTTTTCAGGCGTACAAATTCACGCCGCGCACGGCTATCTCATCAGTCAATTCCTCTCGCCGCACCACAACCGCCGTCAAGACCAATGGGGCGGCAGTTTGGAAAACCGTCTGCGCTTCCTTTTGGAAACCTATACCGCCATCCGCGCCGCTGTGGGCAAAGATTTCTTGGTAGGCGTAAAACTCAATTCGGCGGACTTCCAAAAAGGCGGTTTTGACGAAAGCGAATCGGTGCGGGTGGTACAAAAACTGTCGGAAATGGGCATTGATTTTATTGAAGTTTCCGGCGGCAACTACGAAAGCCCGCAAATGCTCGCCGCCAAAGACAGCACCCGCAAACGTGAAGCCTTCTTCATCGATTATGCCGAAAAAGCCCGTGCAGTCAGCCAAGCTCCGTTGATTATCACTGGCGGCTTCCGTTCGCAAAGTGCAATGGAAGATGCACTCGCCAGCGGCCATTTGGATTTGGTCGGCGTCGCCCGTCCGTTTGCCTTAGTCCCTGATTTGGCAAACCAAATGCAAAACGGCATCTACCAAACCGTGCAAACCGACCGCATCAAAACGGGCGTGGCGTTGGTTGATAAAAAAGCGGGCGCGATGCTGGAAATGAACTGGTATATGACGCAAATGGACTTAATCGGACAAGGCAAACAGCCTGATTCTAAATTGTCGGCGTGGAAAGTATTGCTGAAAACTTTGTGGGAGAACGGTAAAGCGGGATTGAGTACCGGCAGGGCTTGAGAATGGTCAAAATGCCGTCTGAAACGGGTTTCAAAACCTTTTTTCAGACGGCATTTGTTTGGGCAGACAGTTTAGCCCAAGGCTTTACGTGCGCCGGCGAAGAGGCGGTACCAGCCGGACAGTTCCGTCCAGCCTTCCGGTTTCCAGCTCATTTGCGCGGCACGGTACACGCGTTCGGGGTGGGGCATCATAATGGTAACGCGGCCGTCGGCGTTGGTAACGCCGGCGATGCCTCGCGGCGAACCGTTGGGGTTGAGCGGGTAGGTTTGAGTAACTTGGTTTTGACCGTCCACATATTGCAGCGCAATGCCCAAATCGGCAGAAATGTTGCCGCCGTGAAGCGCGAAGTCGGCGCGGCCTTCGCCGTGGCTGACGACGACAGGCAGGCTGGAGCCTTGCATTTCGTTCAGAATCAGCGACGCGGATTTCGGAACATTAACCATGCTCAGGCGCGCTTCAAACTGTTCGCTCAGGTTGCGTTTGAATTTAGGCCATGTTTCTGCGCCTGGGATAATCTCGGCAAGGTTGCTGACCATTTGGCAGCCGTTGCACACGCCCAATGTCAGCGTGTTCGGGTCGGAGAAGAAGGCGGCAAATTGGTCTCGTAGAGCAGGGTGGAACAGAATCGATTTCGCCCAGCCTTCGCCTGCGCCGAGTACGTCGCCGTAGCTGAAGCCGCCGCACGCCGCCAGCATTTTGAAGTCGGCAAGGCGGAAGCGGCCTGCCATCAGGTCGGACATATGCACGTCGTAGGCATCGAATCCGGCGCGGGTGAAGGCGGCGGCCATTTCGATTTGTCCGTTCACGCCCTGTTCGCGCAGGATGGCGATTTTGGGTTTCGCGCCACTGTTGATAAACGGCGCGGCGATGTCTTCATTCACGTCAAATTTCACGTCGGCAAACAATGCGCTGCGTTCGTTGTCGCCAATCAGGGCAAACTCGCTGTCGGCGCAGGCAGGATTGTCGCGCAGTTTTTGAATGGCGTGAGAAGTTTCCTGCCATGCGCGTTGCAGGTCGGCGCGGTTTTGTTCCAAGAAATAGCCGTAACCAAAGAAAGAAATAAATTCATTGTCAAAATCAGGAGAGCCAATCCAGCTTACTGCATCGATTAAGTTAGCTGCTTTAAATGCCGCATCAACATAATCCCTATCTTGTTGGCGGATTTGAATAACCGCACCTAATTCTTCATTGAATAAGATTTTAATGGCGGCATGATTATAAAGTTCGTCAGATAAGCCTTCGGCTGGATCACCTTGGAAATCCGGGTGATGAATCGGCAGGAATTTATCCATCAGGCAATCTATATCGGCACTGATACCGCACCGCCCCGCAAACGCCATTTCCGCCAGCGTCGCAAACAAGCCGCCATCGCTGCGGTCGTGGTATGCCAAAAGTTTGTCTTCGGCGACAAGCTGCTGAATCACGCCGTAAAAGGCTTTCAGACGGCCTGTATCGTCCAAATCGGGCGCGTCGCCGCTCATATTGTTGTACACCTGACCGAACGCGGAGCCGCCCATACGCGCTTTGCCGAAGCCCAAATCGACAAACAGCAATACGCTGTCTTCGACGTTTTTCAATTCGGGCGTAACGGTTTTGCGCACGTCTTGAACCGGCGCGAACGCGGAGATAATCAGGCTCAATGGCGAGACGACGGATTTTTTCTCTTCGCCGTCCTGCCAAACGGTTTTCATCGACAGGCTGTCTTTGCCTACGGGGATGCTCAAGTCCAATGCCTGACAGGCTTTGGAAACCGCTTCGACGGTGCGGTAGAGTTTTTCGTCTTCGCCCTCGTTGCCGCACGCCGCCATCCAGTTGGCAGAAAGTTTGATGTTGCCGATGTCGCCGATGTTGACTGCCGCGATGTTGGTGATGGCTTCGCCGACGCACATTCTGCCCGAGGCAGGCGCGTCAAACAGGGCGGCGGTCGGTTTTTCGCCCATAGACATCGCTTCGCCGCGATAGGTGTTGAAGCCCATCATGGTCACGGCGCAATCGGCTACGGGGGTTTGGTATTTTCCGACCATTTGGTCGCGGTGGGTCATGCCGCCGACACTGCGGTCGCCGATGGTAATCAGGAAGTTTTTGGCGGCTACGGTAGGCAGGCGCAGAACGCGGTAGGCGGCTTTGGTGATGTCGATATTGCCCGCATTAAATGGTTTTTTCCCAAAGGGATTCCCTTCGGTCGCATACGGCGTAACCGTTTTGTCGGTGCGCGTGGTTTTGGGCGGTTTGCCGAGCAAGACGTTCAGCGGCAAATCGACGGGATTGTTGGAGAACAAATCGTCGCGCACTTTCAAATGGCCGTCGCCGGTCGCCGTGCCGACTACGGCAAACGGGCAGCGTTCGCGTTCGCAGATGGCGCGGAAGGCATCCAAATCTTTTTCCAAAATCGACAACACATAACGCTCTTGCGATTCGTTGCACCAAATTTGCAAAGGCGTTAAACCGTGTTCTTCCAGCGGCACTTCGCGCAGCTCGAATACCGCGCCGCGTCCGGCATCGTTGACGAGTTCGGGGAAGGCGTTGGACAGGCCGCCCGCGCCCACGTCGTGGATGGAGATAATCGGGTTTTGGTCGCCGAGTTGCCAGCAGCGGTCGATGACTTCCTGCGCGCGGCGTTCGATTTCGGGGTTGCCGCGTTGTACGGAGTTGAAGTCTAAAGAAGCATCGTTCGTGCCGGTATCCATCGAAGAAGCCGCGCCGCCGCCCAAGCCGATAAGCATACCCGGGCCGCCCAGTTGGATCAGCAACGCGCCTTCGGGGATTTCGTCTTTATATGTTTGTTGTGCCTGAATGCTGCCCAGGCCGCCGGCAATCATAATCGGTTTGTGGTAGCCGCGAACCTGACCGTCAAACTTCTCTTCAAAAGTGCGGAAGTAGCCCAAGAGGTTGGGGCGGCCGAATTCGTTGTTGAACGCCGCGCCGCCGATGGGGCCTTCAATCATAATGTCCAGCGGCGAGGAAATATGTTCCGGCTTGCCGTAATCTTGTTCCCACGGCTGTTTGAGGCCGGGGATGTTGAGGTTGGACACGGTAAAGCCGGTCAGGCCTGCTTTCGGGCGCGAACCTTTGCCCGTTGCGCCTTCGTCGCGGATTTCGCCGCCCGCGCCCGTCGCCGCGCCCGCAAACGGCGCGATGGCGGTCGGATGGTTGTGCGTTTCCACTTTCATGATGATATGCGTGTCTTCTTCGTGGAAACGGTAGCCTTGGTTTTCCGCCGCATCCGGATAGAAACGCTCGATTTTTGCGCCTTCGATTACGGACGAATTGTCTTTATAAGCGACGACCGTGCCTTCGGGATGCGCGTTGTGCGTATCGCGTATCATGCCGAAAAGGGATTTCGGTTGTTTTTCGCCGTTGAGGATGAAGTCGGCGTTGAAGATTTTGTGGCGGCAGTGTTCGCTGTTTGCCTGCGCGAACATCATCAGCTCGACATCGGACGGATTGCGCTGCAAAGCCTGATAATTTTCAACCAGATAATCGATTTCGTCGGCGGAGAGTGCCAAACCCATTTCGGTATTGGCTTTGACCAAAGCCTCTTTACCGCCGCCCAAAACATCGACGGTGGAGAAGGTTTCGGATTCGAGATGGTGGAATAATTTGGCGGCCGTCTGAAAATCGGGCAGCACAGATTCCGTCATGCGGTCGTGCAGCAACGCCGCCCATTGCTGTTGCTGTTCATCGGTAAGCGTACCTTCCAGCCACACCGCCATACCGCGCTCGATGCGTTCGATGCCTGCCAAACCGCAGTTTTCCGCGATATTGGTCGCCTTGGAAGCCCACGGCGAAATCGTACCCAAACGGGGCGTTACCAAAAATAAATGCAAGCCCTCGCGCGCTTTTGGCGTTTGTTCAACGCTTTGCGCCGCCAACAAGGCTTGCAGTTTTTCGACAGTCGCGGCATCCAATGCTTTCTCGCTGCCGACGAAATACCAAAATTCGCTGCTTAATTTGACTTCGGGCAGACCGAGTGCGGCGGCTTTTTGCAAGAGTTTTTCAACACGGAAATCGGAAAGGGCGGTAACGCCGCGCAAGGGCAACACAACAGACATAATTCGGCTCTCAAATGCGGTTGGGAAAATGTCATTATACGCGAAAAGGACGGTTTCGTTAGCGCGTGTAAGCGAAAAAATGTTTACAATTTTACAAATACAATCAATGTAAAAACCTTTGTCATGTCAGTCGCGTTCTGAGAAATGTAATTTATATTCTGAAATATAGTAAAATCACGTCCGCTTTTGAAATTGTTTGGACAAGCTAAGAAGGAGTTATGCAATGTTTATTGTTTGGAGTGGGAAGGGGCTTTTGGTTGTTTTGTCTCTGATTATCGGTTTTGCCTTGGGAGATTGGTTGAAAGATGCAATTTCCTCAAATTTCGTTTTTATGTTAAGCCTTTGTATTGCTGCACTTTGCAACTACTTCTTTAGTAAGTGGTTTATTTCCGATAAAGTAAAAACCTATACTGACAATGAAACAGGAGAAATAATCGGCGTGAGAGACAACTCAAGCCTGTTTTTTCTGCGCAACCGGTATTGGACATGGATTTTCGTCTTTTTGGCTGCTGTTTTTTTTGTAATGTTCATAATCGAACAATTTTAGCAACGAGGCATTGATATGTATGTTTTGCATGTCAAACACATTGTTTTATCGGACAGTAATCCCCGCAGGATGTCGACTCAAGAATTTCCGTAGATGCAAATATGGAATCCTAAAGGAACAATTATGAAAAAAATCGAAGCCATCATCAAACCGTTCAAACTCGACGACGTGCGCGAGGCGTTGACGGAAATCGGCATTACGGGCATGACCGTCAGCGAGGTCAAAGGGTTCGGCAGGCAGAAGGGGCATACGGAGATTTACCGGGGCGCGGAATACGCCGTCGATTTCCTGCCCAAGGTCAAAATCGAGCTGGTGTTGGCGGATGACGCTGTGGAACGCGCGATTGACGTGATTGTCGAGGTGGCGCGTTCGGGCAAAATCGGCGACGGCAAGATTTTTGTGTTGCCGGTCGAGGAGGCAATCCGTATCCGCACGGGCGAACGTTCGGACGCGGCGGTTTGAGCGTTTGGAATGGAAATGCCGTCTGAAACGCGGAATACCCCTTTTCAGACGGCAGGAAAACACCACCCTGCCAATAATTCAAGGAAAACCAATTATGCCTGTTTCACATCCTTATTTTGAAACCTTATCGGCAGGAAGCCCGGAAAACGGACCGGACGTTTGCTGGGAACGCGAGCTGCCTGTCAACGGCGATACCGTCGAAGTTTGTTTATGGACTGGCGGCGACGATGAACTGACTGCTGAAAAATTAGACGCATTCGCCGCGTTTTTAGCGCGTTTGGAAGAAGCGGACAAAATGGCCCGCGCTGCCATTGCCGAATATTTAACCGAAGACGGCGAATATTTGAATTTCCACATCACCGAAATAGAAGATGCGGACTACCCCGACAACCCCGAAGAATTTGCCCACGCCATGCGTTTGGAGAGCATCTCTTTATGGACGGTGGAGCTGCCAAACTGCGACCCGATTGTGATGGACTACATGATAGACCGAGAAAAAAGCGACGAAATACTGGCCGTCAAACTGTTCGCCGACGGCGGCATATGCGGCATCGACTGGGAAAGTTAGCCCCTTTTCAGACGGCATTTTTTTCGGGTTCAGATATGGTGGACGATGAGTTTTTTGCCTTCGTAGTCGAGTACGTCCACATCCATGTCGAACAGTTCTTTGATGTTGTGTACGGTGAACACTTCTTCGGGCGTGCCGGTCAGGGCGACTTTGCCGTTTTTCATGGCGATGACGTGGTCGGCGTAGGCGGCGGCCTGGTTGATGTCGTGCAATACGACGACGGTAGTGCGTTTGTGTTCATCGGTCAGCCGGCGCAGGATTTGCATGAGGCAGCGGGCATGATACATGTCGAGGTTGTTCAGCGGTTCGTCCAGCAAAACGTAGTCGGTGCGCTGGCAGAATACCATGGCAATCATGGCGCGTTGGCGTTGGCCGCCGGAAAGTTCGGTCAGGTAGCGGTCGGCGAAGTCTTGCAGGTGGAACTCGGCGAGTGCTTCTTCGACGATGGTTTTGTCGTTTTCAGACGGCCTGCCTTGGTGGTAGGGATAGCGGCCGAACATCAGCAGGTCGCGCACGGTAATGCGGCTCATGATGCTGTTTTCTTGGGTGAGGATGGAGAGCGTGCGGGCGAGTTCGGCGGTGGGGGTGGTTTTGATGTCTTTGCCTGCGTAGCTGATGTTGCCGTGTACCAGAGGCTGAAGCCGCGCCATAAAGGAGAGGAGGGTGGACTTGCCTGCGCCGTTGGGGCCGACGAGGGCGGTAATGCCGCCTTCGGGGATGTCGAGGCTGACGTTGTCGAGGATGGGGCGTGTGCCGATGCGGTAGCTGACGTTGCGGATGGTAATCATGGCGGATGCTTGTCGGGCGTAGGTTTGTTGTTGTTTGGCGGGGGTTCAGACGGCATTTGAAATTCAAAATGCCGTCTGAACGCTCACACTTCGCGGACGATGACGAACTGCGGGTCGTCCGCCGATTCGGTCAAAAATGCTTTAACGCGCGCCTGCCAGAGTTGTCCGAAGCGTTCGAGTTCTTCTGCGCTTGCGCTGCCGCCGACGGTTTTGGGCATAAGTTCGCGCATTTCGGGTGCGAAGGGTTGCAGGGCGGCGTTGAGGCTGACGGCGACGGTTTTGCCGTTGTCTTTGCGGCGCAGGGTCAGTGTGCCGTTGATTTCGCCCGCACCAAAGGATAAGAGGTTGCGGCGGGCGAAGCGTCCCTGCATTCCGATGCCTCCGAAGCCGGTTTCGGGGGCTGCGCCGGTGAGGAGTTGGACGACGGACGAGGTAACGCCGACCGTGCCTTCGTCGCGCGTTCCCTGCATGGCGGCTTCGATGCCGCCGCGTTCGGGCAGCTCTTCGCCGTAAAGGGCTTTCAGACCTTTGATAACCATCAGGTACGCGCCCGCGACGGTCGGGCAGGAATGTCCGCACAGGCGCACGGCATCGGCGTAGCGGTAAGTGAGGATGCCGTTTTCGGCCGCGCCGAGGAATGCGGCAAGCGGGTCTCTGACGGTGATGGTCGGGGCTTGGTTGAAGAATGATGGGAAACGTTCTTGCGTCATATGGTTTGTCCTTTCGAGTCGGGCTGCCGTTCAGACGGCATCCGTCATTTTTTGTGTCTTAAAACGAGATAGAGGAAAACGAGTCCGCCCGCAAATTCGACCACCACGCTTAATACCGCCTTCATGCCCAAGAAGTGTTCGAATACGGTCTGTCCGCCGACCAAGAGGATGCCGCCGACACAAACCGTCATCGGCAGGCGGACGGAATGGCGCACGGACGGGGAAAAGTGGTTGGCAAGCGAGGCGGCGAGAAGCCCGAAAAAGCTTACCGGACCGACCACGGCGGTCGCCGTCGCCACCAGCGCGGCAATCCAAAGCAGTATCCATAAGGTGTTGCGCGTGTAGCTGATGCCCAAATTGACGGCTTGGTCGCGCCCCAAAAGGTGTACGTCCAAGCGGTAGCGTTCGCGCCAAACGACCGCCGCGCTGACGAGCAGGATCAGCGCGCCTATGCCCAAAAGCTCGCTGTGGACGGTATTGAATCCGGCAAACATATTCGCCTGCGCGGCGGTAAATTCTTCGGGGTCTATCATGCGCGAAAGCAGCGACGACAGGCTGCGGAACAAAATCCCAAAAATCACGCCGATTAAAATCATGCGCGGCAAATCGCGTCCGCCCTGACGGATGAGCGTGTAGAACAGCAGCAGCGAGCCGCCCATCATAACGACCAGTTCAAAGCCGAATTTGCCCGTCAACGGCAGGGAAGCATAGCCCACGCCGCCGAACGTAAACACCAGCAAGGTCTGCAAAAACACATACAGTGAATCAAAACCTAAAATTGAGGGTGTGAGAATCGGATTATTGGTCAGCGTTTGGAAAAGCTGGGTGGAAACGCCGACCGCATAGGCGACCATCAGCAGCGCGGCAAGTTTGGTCAGACGCAGGTGCAGTACAAAGTCCCAATCGCCTTTGACGTTGAGCGTTAAAAACAGTCCGCAGCAGATCAGTAAAAGTGCGAATGCTGCCCATAACGGGCGTGGCGAACCCTGCATAAATTCAATTTTGTTTTCAGACGGCATAGGCGGGTTTCCTTAACAAAAGCCATAAAAACAACGCCGTACCCAATACGCCGAAGACGGTCGATACCGGAATTTCAAACGGAAACACAATCACGCGTCCGATAATGTCGCACAATAAAACCAAAGACGCGCCCAGCAAAGCCACCGCAGGCAGGCTTTGGCGCAGCCTGTCTCCTATCAGCCGGCTGATGATGTTCGGCACGACCAGCCCGACAAACGGAATATTGCCGACCGTTACAATGACCAGCGACGTAATCAAAGCCACAATAATCAAACCCGACCACAACACCGCCGTCCGGTTCAAACCCAAATTCACGCTGACCGTCTCGCCCAGCCCCAAAATCGTCAGCCGGTCGGCAATCAGATAGGCAAACACCGCCAAACCGCCCGTAATCCAAAGCAGCTCGTACCGCCCCAGCAGCACGCTCGAAAAATCGCCCTGCTGCCATACGCCCAACATTTGCAGCATCTCAAACTCATACGCGACAAACGTCGCCACCGCCTCAACCACGCCGCCAAAAATAATCCCCACCAGCGGCACCATCAGTTGCGCCGTCGGCGGCAGGCGGCGGATCAGCAGCATAAACACCAGCATTCCGATTAGCGCGGCAACGGCGGCAACCGACATTTTGACCGGCAGAGGCGCGGCAGGCAGCAGCAGGGACATCAGAAGCAAACCCAAAGCCGCGCTTTGACCCGCGCCCGCCATAGAAGGTTCGACAAAACGGTTACGCATCAGAATCTGCATAATCATCCCCGCCACCGCCATCGACGCGCCCGTCAGCACAATCGCAAACGTGCGCGGCAGGCGGCTGATGAACATAACCTGCTGGCTGTCCGACAGCGAAAACACATCAGACCAGCGGAAATCGGCAACACCGACCGACAGGCTGACGGCAAACAACACCGCCAGCAGCAGGAGGTTGGTCAGGTTGAGGGAAAAAGGTTTGGCAGTCATAAACAGAAGGGAAAAGCGTTAAGGCGTAGAAGATTCAAACAAGGCAGTCCGAACTGTCGGAGCGGAAAGCCTTGTTTGAAGCCTCCGTATCGGGCAATGCCGTCTGAAACACAGGAGGCGGTTTGCATCCGTGTTTCAGACGGCATCGAATGCCGCCGTTTCATTATTTCGCGGCGTTAAAAGCATCCGCAACCTGTTTGCTTGCATTCAGCAGCTCTTGCGCGCCGCCGGCTGCCAAATAAGTTTCAGGAACGAGGTACACGACCTGTCCTTTTTTCCAGGCGGTTGTTTCGGCAACCAGCGGATTATTCAACACGTCTTTCGCCGCCTGACCCTCTTCGCCGATGGCCGCGCTGCGGTCGAGGACAAACAGCCAGTCGGGATTTTTCTCTTTCAGGTATTCAAAGCTGATAGGCTGACCGTGGCTGCCTTCTTTAATTGATTCATCGACAGCGGGCAAACCGATGTCTTTGTGCAGCCAGCCGCCCAAGCGTGAAGACGGGCCGAAGGCGGACATCTTGCCGCCGTTGACCAAAACCACCAAACCTTTGCCTTTGCCTTGTGCGGCAGTTTTCGCGGCTTCAAATGAAGCATCGATTTCCGCTTTCAGCTTGTCGGCTTCCGCCTGTTTGCCGAAGATTTGCGCCAGCGCGTCGATACGTTCTTTGGCACTTTCTTTCAGATTGGCGGTATCGGCGGTCATTTCGATGGTCGGCGCGATTTCGTTTAATTTGTCAAACGCTTTGGCTGCGCGGCTGCCGATGATGATGAGCTGCGGTTTGTAAGCGTTGAGCGTTTCGTAATCCGGCTCAAACAAAGTTCCGGCAGGTTTTGTCGTTTTGAAATATTCCTCTAAATACGGCAGGCGGTTTTTATCGACGGACAAACCGGTTTTCACGCCCAGTTTGCTCAAGGTGTCGAGCATACCCAAATCGTAAACGGCGATACGTTCGGGGTTTTGCGGTATTTGAACATCGCCGCGCGCGGTTTTGACGGTAACGGACGCGCTTTCGGTTTGTGCGGCGGAAACCGCCTGTTCTTTGGCTTGTGGGGCAGAGTCGGAATTTTGCGGCGAACACGCGCCCAAGGCGAGGACGGTGCAGAGGGTCAATGCGGTCAAACGCAACATAGGTGTCTCCAAAATGGGGATATTGGGGCAAAGCCGTCGGTCGGACAAACCGGAACGGCTTTAGAAAGGATAAATGATAATCTATAGTGGATTAAATTTAAATCAGGACAAGGCGACGAAGCCGCAGACAGTACAAATAGTACGGAACCGATTCACTTGGTGCTTGAGCACCTTAGAGAATCGTTCTCTTTGAGCTAAGGCGAGGCAATGCTGTACTGGTTTTTGTTAGTCCACTATAAAAAACGGCGGAAATAAATTTTTTTCCGCCTCACTTGAATTTGCCCGCACACACCCTAATTTTGCCGACTTATACGGGCAGCCGCCTGACGGCAGCCCGGTTTCCACTTCAATCTGTCCGAACCGTTCGGGCAGATGATTGTTTTCAAACCATTTTATCGGAGCATAAATATGACCATCCGTCCTTTACACGACCGCGTTGTCGTCAAACGCTTGGAAGCTGAAGAAAAAACCGCATCGGGCATCGTTTTGCCGGGTGCGGCTGCCGAAAAACCCGATATGGGCGAAATCATCGCCGTGGGTGCGGGCAAAATCGGTAAAGACGGCGCGCGCCGTCCGCTGGATGTCAAAGTCGGCGACAAAATCATCTTCGGCAAATACAGCGGTCAAACCGTCAAAGCCGACGGCGAAGAGCTGTTGGTAATGCGCGAAGAAGATATTTTCGGCATCGTTGAAAAATAAATACGGACACGATGCCGTCTGAAACGGCAAACCGCCTTCAGATGGCATAAACGGTTTTATCAGACAGTTTTAATGATTTTTGGAGAATTGAAATGGCAGCAAAAGACGTACAATTCGGCAATGAAGTCCGCCAAAAAATGGTAAACGGCGTGAACATTTTGGCAAACGCCGTGCGCGTAACTTTGGGTCCTAAAGGCCGCAACGTGGTGGTTGACCGCGCTTTCGGCGGCCCGCACATTACCAAAGACGGCGTAACCGTCGCCAAAGAAATCGAACTGAAAGACAAGTTTGAAAATATGGGCGCGCAAATGGTGAAAGAAGTCGCGTCCAAAACCAACGACGTGGCGGGCGACGGTACGACTACCGCCACCGTATTGGCGCAATCCATCGTTGCCGAAGGTATGAAATACGTTACCGCCGGTATGAACCCGACCGACCTGAAACGCGGTATCGACAAAGCCGTTGCCGCTTTGGTTGAAGAGCTGAAAAATATCGCCAAACCTTGCGACACTTCTAAAGAAATCGCCCAAGTCGGCTCGATTTCCGCCAACTCCGACGAACAAGTCGGCGCGATTATTGCCGAAGCGATGGAAAAAGTCGGCAAAGAAGGCGTGATTACCGTTGAAGACGGCAAATCTTTGGAAAACGAGCTGGACGTGGTTGAAGGTATGCAGTTCGACCGAGGCTACCTGTCCCCTTACTTCATCAACGACGCGGAAAAACAAATCGCTGCTTTGGACAATCCGTTTGTATTGTTGTTCGACAAAAAAATCAGCAACATCCGCGACCTGCTGCCTGTTTTGGAACAAGTGGCGAAAGCCAGCCGTCCGCTGTTGATTATCGCTGAAGACGTAGAAGGCGAAGCCTTGGCGACTTTGGTGGTGAACAACATTCGCGGCATTCTGAAAACCGTTGCCGTGAAAGCACCTGGCTTCGGCGACCGCCGCAAAGCCATGTTGCAAGACATCGCTATCCTGACCGGCGGCACCGTGATTGCCGAAGAAGTCGGCCTGTCTCTGGAAAAAGCGACTTTGGACGACTTGGGTCAAGCCAAACGCATCGAAATCGGTAAAGAAAACACCACCATCATCGACGGCTTCGGCGACGCAGCCCAAATCGAAGCGCGTGTTGCCGAAATCCGCCAACAAATCGAAACCGCAACCAGCGATTACGACAAAGAAAAACTGCAAGAGCGCGTCGCCAAACTGGCAGGCGGCGTAGCAGTCATCAAAGTCGGCGCGGCGACCGAAGTTGAAATGAAAGAGAAAAAAGACCGCGTGGAAGACGCGCTGCACGCTACCCGCGCAGCCGTTGAAGAAGGCGTGGTTGCCGGCGGCGGCGTAGCCTTGTTGCGTGCCCGTGCCGCTCTGGAAAACCTGCACACCGGCAATGCCGACCAAGACGCAGGTGTACAAATCGTATTGCGTGCCGTTGAGTCTCCGCTGCGCCAAATCGTTGCCAACGCAGGCGGCGAACCTAGCGTAGTGGTGAACAAAGTGTTGGAAGGCAAAGGCAACTACGGTTACAACGCAGGTTCCGGCGAATACGGCGACATGATCGAAATGGGCGTACTTGACCCTGCCAAAGTAACCCGTTCCGCGCTGCAACACGCCGCGTCTATCGCCGGTCTGATGTTGACCACTGATTGCATGATTGCCGAAATCCCTGAAGAAAAACCGGCTATGCCTGATATGGGCGGCATGGGTGGTATGGGCGGCATGATGTAAGAAATGCCGTCTGAAGCTTTCAGACAACAAGCCGCACGGTCAACGCCGTGCGGTTTTTTTTTTGCGAATAAGTGCAGCTAAGGCGCAAACCTTAAAATTGCCAACGCCGTTCTTTGCATTTTTGTTTTTTGATACGCGCGCTTTTGTTTTATTTCCCGCCATCCCAAAAACGAAGAGCGGCAGGAATTTATCGGAAAAACAGCAACCTTTCCGCTGTCATTCCCGCGAAAGCGGGAATCTAGAAATGAAAAGCAACAGGAATTTATCGGAAATGACTGAAACCGAACGAACCTAGATTCCCTAACGCGGCAGGAATCTATCGGAAAAAACCGAAACCGAACAGACTGGACTCCCGCCTGCGCGGGAATGACGAAGGGTTAAAGAAATGACGAGAAACGGCGGTAATTTATCGGGAATAACCGAAAACGAACGGACCGGATTCCCGCTTTCGCGGGAATGACGGGACTTTAGGTTTTTGTTTTTGCGGGAATGACGGGGAAGTTGGCGGTTGTTTCTTATGGAGTGGTTTTTGTATTTGGATAAAAAATTTTTCGTTTTCAAGCCTTCATCGCTTGCCATCGGCGTTAAATTTTTTTACGATAAGCACATAGATTGTAAACAATCGGCCACAAGCCGGTTTGTTTTTTCAGAAGACATTATCCCTGTCAGACGCTGTTTCTATATATGTTTGCCTATAACGGCTTGTTTTTAATAAATAATTCAAGAGGTATCAACGTGTCTGATTCCAAAACGAAAGAACGTGCCACATTCGGCACGCGCCGCGCGTTTATGATTGCCGCCATCGGGTCCGCCGTCGGCTTGGGCAATATTTGGCGTTTCCCCTATATTGCTTTTGAAAACGGCGGCGGCGCGTTCATCCTGCCCTATCTGGTCGCACTTCTGACGGCGGGCATCCCGCTGCTGCTGCTCGATTATGCCATCGGACACCGTTACCGTGGTTCTGCGCCCTTGGCTTTCCGCCGCCTCGGACGATGGTTTGAGCCGGTCGGCTGGTGGAACGTGATGACCAATATCGTCATCTGCATCTATTACGCGGTAATTATCGGTTGGGCGGCAAGCTATACCTATTATTCGGTCAACGCTGCCTGGGGTGCGGATCCGCAGGGTTTTTTCTTTAAGGACTTCCTGCAAATGGCGGGTCCGGAAGCCTTGGGTTTGGATTTTGTCGGCAAAGTCGCCGGCCCTTTGGCGGGCGTGTGGGTTTTTACCGCCGCCATTATGGCCTTGGGCGTGCAAAAGGGCGTGGCGCGCGCCTCGTCGTTCTTTATGCCGCTGCTTTTGGTGATGTTTTTGATTATGGTCGGCATTTCGCTGACGCTGCCGGGCGCGGCAAAGGGCTTGGACGCATTATTTACGCCCGACTGGTCGAAACTCGCCGATTCCAAGGTCTGGGTGGCGGCATACGGGCAGATTTTCTTCTCTCTTTCCATCTGCTTCGGCATTATGGTTACCTATTCTTCTTACTTGAAGAAAAAAACAGACTTGGGCGGAACGGGGCTGGTGGTCGGTTTTGCCAACAGCAGCTTTGAACTGCTCGCTGGCATCGGCGTGTTTGCCGCATTGGGCTTTATGGCGCAGGCGGGCGGTAAGGCGGTCAACGAGGTTGCCTCCGGCGGCATCGGTTTGGCGTTTATCGCCTTTCCGACCATTATCAACCAGGCGCCGATGGGCTGGCTGATCGGCATATTGTTTTTCGGTTCGCTGGTGTTCGCTGGCGTTACGTCGATGATTTCCATCCTTGAAGTGATTGTGGCGGCGATTCAGGACAAGCTGAACATCGGGCGCGTCAACGCCACGCTGCTGGTCTGCATTCCGATGGGCATTGTTTCCACGCTGCTGTTCGGTACGGCGACGGGGCTGCCGGTTTTGGACGTGATGGACAAATTCGTCAACACCTACGGCATTGTGGCATCCGGTTTCTTGTATGTTTTGGCGATTATCGTATTTCGCAGGCTGCCGGAATTACGCAGGCACCTGAACGCCTTGTCCTCCATCCGCGTCGGTGGCTTGTGGACGGCCTGCGTCGTGTTTACTGTCGTGATGCTCGGCTATATGCTGTATCAGGACACCGCCGGATTGTTGGAGAAAAACTACGGCGATTATCCGGATGGTTTCCTCAATATTTTCGGTTGGGGGATGTCGGCGGCGTTAATCGTGTTCGGGCTGCTGCTGTCGCTGCTGCCTTGGAAACACGGTCAGGATTTTAATGTCAAAGACGAACACGAACATGAACAGGGAGAAGAAAAATGAGTACTTCCGCCATTGTGATGATGATTGTCTCAATCGTGATAATCTGGGGAGGTCTGCTGCTTTCCCTGTTAAGGCTGCCGGAAGAGTAAGCCTTTAGAGCGTTAAAAATGCCGTCTGAACCGCTTCAGACGGCATTTGCCTTTACGGCTGCCATTCGCGTTCCACCTTGCCCGACGCATCCAAAGTTTGCGCTCGGACGATATGCCCGTCCCGGTACAGGATGCGCGTCCGCAATATGCCCTGTTCGGTATAGCCTTGCGACCAACCTTGCGCCACGCCGTTTTCAACCGGCGTGTGCGAATGCAGTTTGCCGTTTGGGTGGTAAATATCGACAAAGCGGTCGAACACGCCGTTTTTGACGATGCTTTTCAAGACGCGCCCGTTTGAGGCGCGGGTGCTGTACGCGCCGTCCGACGTGCCTGAAGGCGGCCGGCTGTATGGGTTGGCGGGTTGGATAGGCGCGGCGGGCGGCAGTTTGTAAAGCGGGGTTTGTGCGGCGGGCAGACCAGAACAGCCCGCCGAAAGGAGGGTGGCGGACAAACCGGCAAGCAGGAGGATAATCGGGGCGTGCTTCATTTCAATTCCTTAGATATTGCACCCCATAAAAGGGGCGCGTAATTTTTTCAACCATTCCCTTCGTCAGCTGGGCGAGACGGGGATTTGTTGCGTCGTCATTTGAAAACAGGCTGTGTTTGAATATTCCGCCGATGCGGCCCTAAGATGTCACTTTAAACGGATAATGCCGTCTGAACCGCTTCAGACGGCATTTTGATGGTCGGCTTACAGGCAGGCGAGTTCGTTTGCCATTTGCTGTTCCAAGGTTTCGCGCCGGCGGATGAGTCGGTATCCGCCGCCGTCAACCAATACCTCCGCCGCACGGTTGCGCGCGTTGTAATTGCTCGCCATGCTGGCCCCGTATGCGCCCGCGCTGCGGATAAGCAGCAAATCGCCTTCTTCGCAGGCGATGGTGCGGTCTTTGCCGAGGAAGTCGCCGGTTTCACAAATCGGGCCGACGATGTTGGCGGTCAGCGGCGAGATGTTTTTGGTTTCAACCGCTTCGATGTGGTGGTAGGCATCATATAGGGCGGGGCGCATCAAATCGTTCATCGCCGCATCGACCATCACAAAGTTTTTCTCTTCACCGTGTTTGACAAACTCAACGCGTGTCAGCAGCGAACCTGCGTTGCCGACCAAGCTGCGGCCGGGTTCGAGGATGAGTTTCAGACGGCGTGTGCCGATCAGTTTTTGAACCGCTTGGGCATACGCGCCCAAATCGGGGACGCTTTCGTCTTGGTAAACAATGCCGACGCCGCCGCCTAAGTCTAAATGTTCCAAAACAATGCCTTCGGCGGCAAGAGCGTCAACTAAAATCAAAATGCGTTCGCAGGCTTCGACCAGCGGGCTTAAGTCGGTCAGTTGCGAACCGATGTGGCAGTCGATGCCGACGATTTTCAAATTGGGCTGTTGTGCGGCATGGCGGTAGGCTTCGAGCGCGTCGGCGTAGGCGATGCCGAATTTGTTGGCTTTCAGACCTGTGGAGATGTAAGGATGGGTTTTCGCATCGACATCGGGATTGACGCGCAGGGAGACGGACGCGGTTTTGCCCAAACGCGCGGCAACTTTTTGAATGCGGTCGATTTCGGGGATGCTTTCCATATTGAAGCATTTCACGCCGGCATTCAGGGCGAACTCGATTTCTGCCTCGCTTTTGCCCACGCCTGAAAATATGGTTTTTGCCGCATCGCCGCCTGCCGCCAAAACGCGTGCCAATTCGCCGCCGGAAACAATGTCAAAACCGCTGCCCAGCGAGGCGAAGTGTTTGATGATGCTCAGATTGCCGTTTGCCTTGACGGCGTAACAGACGAGCGGGTTCAAAGCGGCAAAGGCGGTTTGATAGTGTTCAAATGCTTCGGTCAGCGCGGATTGGCTGTACACATAAAGCGGCGTGCCGAATGCTTCGGCAAGGCGGGGGTAGGGGACTTGTTCGCAAAATAGGGTCATGTTTTCGTTTTCATTTTTGGGTTTGTGGAGCGGATTGCGGTTTGCTTTGAAGCTGCAAACCGGTTTGGATTACGCCGAAGCGCGCCTTGTCGCCTTCTTTGGGCAGGTAGAGGTCGCCTTTGTAACCGCAGGCCGAGAGCAGGAGGGCGGTTGCCGCCGCAAAAAATACGCCGTATTTCATCGGTAAACTTCCTTCATAAGCGCGAATGTGGCAAGATTCGGCATCTTAAACAAAAAACACGCAAAAAGCTATGATGACCGAAAGCGAGTTTATCCGCGCGAGCGAAGCATTATTTGAACATATCGAAGACCAAATCGACGAAAACGGCTGGGATTTCGACTGCCGGTTTGCCGGAAACGTCCTGACTATCGAAGCCGGAGACGGCACGCAAATCATCGTCAACCGCCACACGCCCAATCAGGAATTGTGGATTGCCGCCAAAAGCGGCGGCTACCATTTCGCCGAGCAAAACGGCAAATGGCTGGCAACGCGAGACGGACGCGATTTTTATGACGTTTTAAACGAAGCCCTGAGCGCGGCTTCGGGCGAAGCGGTGGAAATTGCCGAATTGTAATTTGAGTATTCCCACAAAGAGAGCGTTACCCAATGGCACAATTACCCCTGTATCGGACTGCCGAAATCGAAAATTTTACTGTCGGCACGCCCGAAGTTTTAGAATCATTTTTCGAACATGTCCCTTATGGTGTCGTCTTTGAAGACGACGGCGACACGGGCTACTTCTATGCCGCTTCGCAAGATGGGATTTTGGATGCCTTGCATATCTATAATGTCGAGGATGTATCCGACAAACATATCCCCAATCATGTCTTGATCTTATGGGATGATGCCTGCACCATAGCCGCATTGTGCATCAACGGCTACATCCATGCCGTCTATGATTTTGTCGCGCAGGCAGGATATTGCCGCAACGGCTTCCCTGAGGCACACGGAGAATGGCTGAAAGTCACAGACCGCGTCTTGGACGATGAATTGCTGGACAAAATCCTATCCCGGAAACCTACATAACCCGCACAAAAGGATAACCCAATGCCCCTACTAGACAGTTTCAAAGTCGACCACACCCGTATGCACGCCCCTGCCGTGCGTGTGGCGAAAACCATGACCACGCCCAAAGGCGACACCATTACTGTATTCGACTTGCGCTTTTGCGTTCCCAACAAAGAAATCCTGCCCGAAAAAGGCATACACACGCTGGAGCATTTGTTTGCAGGCTTTATGCGCGACCACTTAAACGGCAACGGCGTGGAAATCATCGACATTTCCCCGATGGGCTGCCGCACCGGTTTCTACATGAGCCTTATCGGTACGCCTTCCGAGCAGCAGGTCGCCGACGCATGGCTCGCCTCGATGCAGGATGTTTTGAATGTCAAAGACCAAAGCAAAATCCCCGAGTTGAACGAATACCAATGCGGCACTTATCTGATGCACTCGCTCTCCGAAGCGCAACAAATCGCGCAAAACGTGTTGGCGCGCAAAGTGGCGGTTAACCGAAACGACGATTTGGCTTTGGATGAAAGCCTGCTGAACGCTTAATCTATCTGTTTTGAAATGCCGTCTGAAAGTCAGAATCTGTCTTCAGACGGCATTTTGTTTTCCGACAGTTTATAAACTGTCGTTGTTTCTTGACAGAAACAACGACCTTATTTATTTGAAACGATTGGAGAACATGATTATGGGCTTTTGGGATAGCGCGGCAAAAGCAGCAAAAGCAGTAGGCGAGGGATTGATTGAAGCCGGCAATGAGCATAAGGCATTGAAAATGGAATATGCGGAGAAATCAAGCGAGGAGCTGCATGAAATCGTAAAGAGTGATGGTTTTTTTAAAAAATCCACACGGGAGAAAGGTGCGGCTTATGCTGTTTTAAAAGAGCGTGGTGAGGTTTGAGCAGGAAACGGCGGCATTTGCCGCTGTTTTTTATCGGTAGGAGTCCGTCTGAATATCGGGGCAAGGTTTCAGACGGCATCGAAGGTTGCTATGATATAGTGGCTTGACTTTAAACCGGTACGGCATCCCCTCGCCTTGTCCTGATTTAAAGTTAATCCACTATCTCATTCCCGTCATCCTTCCAAACGGAATCCGAAATGTCCGACAACCGCCTCGATACCGCCCGCCGCCATTCCCTCTTCCTCGCCCGACAGCTCGACAACGGCAAACTCAAGCCCGAAATTTTCCTGCCCATGCTGGACAAGGCGTTGACCGAAGCTGATTTTCAAGCTTTTGCCGATTGGGACAAAATCCGCGCGGAAGAAAATGAGGAAGAATTGGCGCGGCAGTTGCGCGAGTTGCGCCGTTATGTGGTGTCGCAGATTATCGTACGCGATATAAACCGCATCAGTGATTTGAACGAAGTAACCCGCACGATTACGCTGTTTGCCGATTTTGCCGTCAATACTGCGCTGGATTTCGCCTACGCCTATTATCGGGACATGTACGGCACGCCGATCGGGCGTTATACCAAATCGCCGCAGCATTTGAGCGTGGTGGCGATGGGCAAGGCGGGCGGCTATGAGTTGAACGTGTCTTCCGACATCGATTTGATTTTTGTCTATCCCGAATCGGGCGACACCGACGGCAGGCGCGAACGGGGCAATCAGGAGTTTTTCACCAAAGTCGGGCAGAAACTGATTGCGCTGCTGAACGACATCACCGCCGACGGGCAGGTGTTCCGCGTCGATATGCGGCTGCGGCCGGACGGCGATTCCGGCGCGCTGGTGTTGAGCGAAACCGCGCTGGAGCAATACCTGATTACGCAGGGGCGCGAATGGGAACGCTATGCGTGGTGCAAAGGCCGCGTAGTTACGCCGTATCCGAACGACATCAAATCGCTGGTGCGCCCTTTCGTGTTCCGCAAATATCTGGATTACAGCGCGTATGAGGCGATGCGGAACCTGCACCGCCAAATCCGCAGCGAAGTCAGCAAAAAAGGCATGGCGGACAACATCAAACTCGGCGCGGGCGGCATCCGCGAAGTCGAATTTATTGCCCAGATTTTCCAGATGATACGCGGCGGGCAAATGCGCGCGCTGCAATTGAAAGGTACGCAGGAAACGCTGAAAAAACTTGCCGAGCTGGGCATCATGCCGTCTGAAAACGTCGAAACCCTGCTCGCCGCCTACCGCTTCCTGCGCGACGTCGAACACCGCCTGCAATACTGGGACGACCAGCAAACCCAAACCCTGCCCGCCTCGCCCGAACAACAACAACTGCTCGCCGAAAGCATGGGTTTCGACAGCTATGCTGCTTTTTCAGACGGCCTCAATGTGCATCGGAACAAAGTCAATCAGTTGTTCAATGAAATCTTGAGCGAACCCGAAGAACAAACGCAAGACAACAGCGAATGGCAATGGGCATGGCAGGACAAGCCTGATGAAGAAGAACGGCTAGGCCGTCTGAAAGAATATGGGTTTGATACCGAAACCATCGCCACGCGGCTCGACCAAATCCGCAACGGCCATAAATACCGCCACCTTTCCGCACACGCCCAGCCGCGTTTCGACGCCATTGTGCCGTTGTTCGTACAGGCGGCGGCCGAGCAGAACAACCCGACCGATACGCTGATGCGGCTGTTTGACTTCCTCGAAAACATCAGCCGCCGCTCCGCCTATCTCGCTTTCCTCAACGAACATCCGCAAACCCTGGCGCAACTGGCGCAGATTATGAGCCAAAGCTCATGGGTGGCGGCGTATCTGAGCAAATATCCGATTTTGCTGGACGAACTCATCAGCGCGCAGCTTTTGGATACCGCGTTCGACTGGCAAGCCCTCGCCGCCGCCCTTTCAGACGACCTCAAAGCCTGCGGCGGCGACACCGAAGCGCAAATGGACACCCTGCGCCGCTTCCAGCACGCCCAAGTCTTCCGCCTCGCCGTCCAAGACCTCGCAGGACTGTGGACGATAGAATCCCTCTCCGACCAACTCTCCGCCCTCGCCGACACCATACTCGCCGCCGCCCTGCCGTGCGCGTGGGCGGACATGCCCAAAAAACACCGCGACACCCCGCAATTTGCCGTCATCGGCTACGGCAAACTCGGCGGCAAAGAACTCGGCTACGCCTCCGACCTCGACTTAGTCTATCTTTACGACGACCCCCATCCCGAAGCAGGCGACGTGTACAGCCGCCTTGCCCGCCGCCTGACCAACTGGCTTTCCGCCGCCACCGGCGCAGGCAGCCTCTACGAAACTGACCTGCGCCTGCGCCCCAACGGCGACGCTGGTTTCCTTGCGCACAGCATCGCCGCCTTTGAAAAATACCAGCGCGAAAACGCATGGACGTGGGAACACCAATCCCTTACCCGCGCCCGCTTCATCTGCGGCACACCCGAAATTCAGACGGTCTTCGACCACATCCGCACCGAAATCCTTACCGCCGAACGCGACCAAACCGCCTTGGCAGGCGAAATCATCGAAATGCGCGAAAAAATGTTCCCCACCCATCCGCCTGCCGACAGCAACGTCAAATACGCGCGCGGCGGCGTGGTCGATGTCGAATTTATCGTCCAATACCTCATCCTTGCCCATGCCCGAAAATATCCGCAACTTCTCGACAACTACGGCAACATCGCCCTCTTGAACATCGCCGCCGACTGCGGCCTCATCGACAAAACCCTCGCTGAACAAAGCCGCACCGCCTACCGCTTCTACCGCCGGCAACAGCACAACACCAAACTGCGCGACGCAGAAAAAACCGAAGTAAGCGACGAATTGCTGTCCCATTACGGCAATGTCAGGAAATTGTGGCGGGAAGTGTTCGGCGAAGAAGCCAAAACGCTTTGAGCTTAAAGCAAGTTCAGATAAGAACGCCCATGCCGCGAGGGCATTCGATACGACAGAAACGCACTGTAGCGGCGGGTTTCACACCTGCCCAAACTACGTCCGTTCCGACATCTTCCAAGCGACCGTAAAAAATGCCGTCTGAAAGCCAAACCGTCGGACTTCAGACGGCATTTGCTATAATCGCGGCTGTTTTGAATTTTCGGGGGTTTTATGTCGGATAACGTTCCAACGATTGCGGCAGTCGCTACCGCACCAGGGCGCGGCGGCGTGGGCGTGATACGCATATCGGGGAAAAACCTGTTGCCGATGGCAGAGGCTTTGTGCGGAAAAACGCCCAAACCGCGTACCGCAACCTATGCTGATTTTACGGACGCGGACGGACAGGCAATCGACAGCGGGCTGCTACTGTTTTTTGCCGCACCGGCAAGTTTTACGGGCGAAGATGTCATCGAGCTTCAGGGACACGGCGGGCCGGTGGTGATGGATATGCTGCTGAACCGCTGTTTGGAACTGGGCGCGCGCCTTGCCGAGCCGGGCGAGTTTACGAAGCGTGCGTTTTTAAACGACAAACTGGACTTGGCACAGGCGGAAGGCGTGGCGGATTTGATTGACGCATCCAGCCGTTCGGCGGCGCGTCTGGCGTTGCGCTCGCTCAAGGGCGATTTTTCGCGGCGGATACACGGTCTGGTCGAAGATTTGATTACCTTGCGGATGCTGGTCGAAGCGACGCTGGATTTTCCCGAGGAAGACATCGATTTTCTCGAAGCGGCGGATGTGCGCGGCAAACTGGACGGCTTGCGCCGCGCCGTGGATGATGTGCTTGCCAACGCGCAGCAGGGCGCGATTTTGCGCGAAGGTCTGAATGTCGTATTGGTCGGCGCGCCGAATGTGGGCAAGTCCAGCCTGCTGAACGCGTTGGCGGGCGACGAAGTGGCGATTGTTACCGATATTGCCGGAACGACGCGCGACGCGGTCAGGGAACGTATCCTGATTGACGGCGTTCCGGTGCATATTGTCGATACGGCAGGTTTGCGCGAGACGGACGACGTGGTCGAGCGTATCGGCATCGAACGCAGCCGCAAAGCCGTATCCGAAGCCGATGTCGCGCTGGTGTTGGTCGATCCGCGCGAGGGTTTGAATGAAAAGACACGGGCGATTTTGGACGCGTTGCCGCCGGAGTTGAAACGCATCGAAATCCACAGCAAATCCGATTTGCACGCACACGCGGCAGGCGGGTTCGGTACGGGTGCGGAAACCGTCATCGCGCTGTCGGCGAAAACCGGCGACGGCTTGGACGCGCTGAAACGGACGCTGTTGCGCGAGGCTGGTTGGCAGGGCGAAAGCGAAGGGCTGTTTTTGGCGCGGACGCGGCACGTCAACGCACTCAAAGCGGCGCAGGAAGAATTGTCGCTGGCGGCATTGTGCGGCAACCATCAAATCGAGCTGTTTGCCGAACACTTGCGGCTGGCGCAGGTCGCGTGCGGCGAAATCACGGGCGAGTTTACGGCGGACGACCTGCTCGGCGTGATTTTTTCGAGGTTTTGTATCGGAAAATAAACGGATCGAAAGCACCGGGGCAGTGTCCGGCTGAACATTCCGTTATCCCATAAAAACGGTAATCCGATCCGTTCGGTTTTAGTTTTTTGAATTTCGGGCAACGCTTGAATCTTCATTCCGCGCAGGCGGAAATTATCGGCGCGGTACGGCAACTTTTTTCAATATGAAAAGACCGTTATTCCTGTAAAAACAAAAAAATCAAAAACAGAAAATTGAAATATCGTCATTCCCGCGCAGACGGGAATCCAGCCCCGTCGGCACGGTAACTTATCGGGAAAACGGTTTCTTTAGATGTTACGTCCTAGATTCCCGCTTTCGCGGGAATGACGTGGTGCAGGTTTCCGTGCGGATAGCTTCGTCATTCCCGCGCAGGCGGGAATCCAGCCCCGTCGGCATGGA
This sequence comes from Neisseria sp. LACPHL-SPEC-2024-00856, assembly GCF_047915665.1. Taxonomy (NCBI): domain Bacteria; kingdom Pseudomonadati; phylum Pseudomonadota; class Betaproteobacteria; order Neisseriales; family Neisseriaceae; genus Neisseria; species Neisseria sp. LACPHL-SPEC-2024-00856. Next base: position 132,371 of record NZ_JBLRPR010000004.1, on the reverse strand, counting down.
AACTTATCGGGAAAACGGTTTCTTTAGATGTTACGTCCTAGATTCCCGCTTGCGCTAGAATGACAGGATTAAAGTTTCAAAATTTATTCTAAATAACTGAAACTCAGCGAACTAGATTCCCACTTTCGTGGGAATGACGAATTTTAGGTTGCTGTTTTTGGTTTTCTGTCCTTGTGGGAATGATGAAATTTTGAGTTTTAGGAATTTATCGGAAAAAACAGAAACCGCTCCGCCGTCATTCCCGCGCAGGCGGGAATCCAGCCCCATCGGCACGGAAACTTATCGGGAAAACGGTTTCTTTAGATTTTATGTCCTAGATTCCCACTTTCGTGGGAATGACGGCGGAGGTTGCTGTTATTTCGGATAAGTTACTGCGGTTTTGGGTTTCCGGATTCCCGCCTGCGCAGGAATGACGGGATTTTGGTTTCAAAATTTATTCTAAATAACTGAAACTCAACGAACTAGATTCCCGCTTTTGCGGGAATGACGGTGGGAAAGTTTCCGTGCCGGTTTGAACCGGTGGGGATGGTGCGGGAATGACGGCGTAAAAGTGGGCTGTGGGGCGGGAATGGCGGGCTGTAGGGCAGGATGTAGGGTGGGCTTCAGCCCACCAACCCAACCCAACTGAACCAATCCGCCAATCCCATCATTTCCGCCGTTTTCAGACGGCATTGGTTTGTCGGCACAAGTCGGCGCGTAACGGCACAGGTAAGATTGGTGGAATGGTTGGGTTGGTGGGCTGAAGCCCACCCTACAGCCTGCTCTATACATCTGCCTTATGTGAATACCTAAACCGTCATTCCCGCGCAGGCGGGAATCCAGCCTCGTCGGCACGGAAACTTATCGGGAAAACGGTTTCTTTAGATTTTACGTCCTAGATTCCCACTTTCGCGAGAATGACGGGATTAAAGTTTTAAATAACTGGAACTTAACGAACTAGATTCCCACTTTCGTGGGAATGACGGGATGTAGGTTCGTAGGAATGACGTGGTGCAGGTTTCCGTGCGGATAGCTTCGTCATTCCCGCGCAGGCGGGAATCCAGGTTCGTTGAGTTTCAGTCATTTCCGATAAATTCTTGCAGCTTTGCGTTTCTAGATTCCCACTTCAGTGGGAATGACGGAGAGTTGCGGGAATGACGGAGAGTTGCGGGATTGGGCTTGGTACAAGCCTGAAAGGGGGCGGCGGTGCGACTGTAAAAAATGCCGTCTGAAACCCAAATCATCGGGTTTCAGACGGCATTGGCACATCAGGAGCTTAGAACTTCGCTTCGATGGTGAAGTTGTAGCTCCTGCCCGGCGAGGTAAAGCGTTGGATGCCGGCGTGGGTTTTGTTGTCAACGCGGTTGACCGTGCCGAACTCGCGGATGCTGCGTAAAGATTCCCAAGTGTAGTACTGCTTGTTGGTAATGTTGTACGCGGCGGCGCGGAGCGTTACCTGTTTGCCGATATTGAGGTAGGCGGCAAGGTCGAACAGCGTATAGGCTTTGCTGTGTTTGGCATAAGGCCAGGGGTTGTTCAAGTCGTCGTTGCTGTGCACGGTGTCGGACGGCTTTTTGGCGGCGGTGCGCGTGGCGTAGGCGTTGATGCCCCAGCGTTTGGAAGGCGCGTCATAGCCCAAGCTGTAAATTGCCGTCCACGGCGAAAGCGCGTTGATGGGCGTTTCTTTGCCGTTGTTTTGCGTTGCCTTGCCTTTGATGTAGCTGACGTTGAGGCCGGTGTGCAAACCTTTGGGCAGCCCGATGCTGTCGAGGTTCCAAGTGCCGTTAAACTCTATGCCTTTCACCCAGGCGGCGGTGCGGTTTTGGTTTTGCCAGACGGGCGAGCTGACCAATGCCGTGCCCGTGCCGTCTGAAAGCGGGGCGTAGGTGGGTTTGTTCGGATCATCTGACGAAACGCCCATATACGTCAATTCGATAAAGTCGCGGTATTTGGTTTTGAAGCCCGAGAGCTTGAAGTTGCCCGCCTTGCCGCTGCCCGCCAGACCCAATTCCCAGTTTTTGGCTTTTTCGGCTTTAAGGTTGGGATTGGCTTTCAGGTAGAAATCGGGGTGCGGGAATAAGAGCCAGGTTTCGTCCGAAGTCGGCGCGCGGAAGCCGGTGCTGTATTTTGCCAACAAGTGCAGATGCTTGGTAAACCGCCAGTCGAACCCCGTGCCGTAGCTGAAGCCGGCGTGCGCGCGTTCCGAACCCAAATGGGGAATCTGCCCTCGGATGGCGGTGGTGTATTTCGGATTGTCTTTCGCGCTGCTGCTGTTTTTGTCGTAGCGTATGCCCGCATTCAGGCGGAAGCGGTCGTTGCCGCCCAAGTGAAACGCATTGTTCCAATAGGCAAATTTATATTTCGACCGGTTTTCGATCAGCATCGTGATTTTGGCATCGTTGGACGTGAGGATTTTGGGGTCGTACAGTTTTGCGAAATAGCTGTAATCCGAGTTGGCATTGTCCCCCCTGCCGCCGCCCAAGCCGTATTGCGCCGCCCAAACAGCTTTGGAAAAGTCGAGTTGTTTTTCAAAATCGGCAGTCCATTGCGCGGTGTTTTGGCGGATGTGCCGGAACGAATGGTAAACCTCGCCGTTGATGCCGTTTGTATCGTAATTTTTCGGGACGTCCCAAGTCCAAGTGTTCATATCGATGCGTTGTTTGTCGTAACGCAGCTTGAGGCTGTCCCACGGGCCGTGTTCCAATTCGTTTTTGTATTCGACGCCGGTGCGGCGGCGGTAGCTCACGTCTTGGCGGTGGCGGTAGTCGCCCGTCGCGGGAGAGTAAATTGTACCCACCCACAAATTAGACAGCTCGTTGGTAAAACGGTCGGTGCGCGAGTCTTCAAAAATCCAGCCGATGCGGTTGCGGTCGTTGAAATTGTAGCCCAGCTTGAACAGGGTGCTTTTGTTTACCCATTCTTGCGGGTCGGGTCGGGAGCGCGCAACCCCTGTGGCAACATAGGTCTGGTACTTGCTGAATGGTTGGGTTGGGCTGAAAACATACCCCTTGTTTTCAATTTTGACATCGCCCTCGGTCGAGCGGTTTTTGGTTTCTTTGCCGAAGCGGCGGGTATAAACCAATAAGGCATCCAAACCAAAGAGCCGGCCGGCGGCGGTGATGCTGCTGAACTTTTGGCTGTTTTTGCCGACGCTGCCGCCCTTTATCCCCAAATGGTAGGGCTTGTCTTCGGAAACATAGTCGCTTGCGGATTTGGTCTGATAATTGACTGCGCCGCCCAATGCGCCGCTGCCGGATTTGAGCGAGTCCGCGCCTTTGGTGATGGTAACTTCCGAGAAGTTTTCGGGTTCGGAAGTATTGCGGTTGGCATTGAAGTTGCCGTATGCGCCGAACAATTCTTGGAAGGCTTCAGACGACCTGCTTTCTGCTTGTGCCAGTCCGTCCACATTGATGGCGACGCGGTCTTTATCGACACCGCGTATGGTAAAGCCGTTGGAGCCCGCCCTGCCGCCTTCGACGACGGAAATGCCGGGGTCGTAGCGCACCAGGTCGTGTTCGTCGTTGACCAAGAGCTTGTCTAAGGTTTTGCGGCGGATTTTTTCTTCGCCGAGTTTTTGGGTTTTGTGCGTGCCGGTAACGGTGATTTCGTTCAGCGTTCGGGCGGACTGCGGCGCGGGGTCTGCCGCAAAGGCGGGAAACGCTTGGGCGATGGCGGCGGCAGCCAATACGGGCTTGAAGGGGATGTGCATAAGAAAACCTTTTTAAAAGCGGATGGATTATTATTTTTTGAGATGGTTGGTATCTTGAGTGGTGTCATCAAGTTTTTTTTCATAACTCACGCCGCCGAATACGGTATCGAGGGAGCGGTCGCCGTCAAAGGTGATTTTGCCGCCTATGCTGGTTTCTGTGTTGCCCCAGCCGCCGTCGAATTTGCCAAAAAACTTGCCTTCCAAGTTGCCGGTTTTGCCGTCGGAGGCGGCAGTGCCGGAAAAGGTCAGACCGCTGATTGTTGCGTTTTCAATTTTCACATTCGGCCCGTAATCGTTGTTGCCGATGATTTCGCCTGCCAGTTTGTTGCTGTTGAAATTGGCGGTGATAAAGGAAAGGATGGGGGTGTTGGTAGGACTGAACGTATAACCACTGTTTTTCGGCGGCGTATAAGAGGAAGTAACAAATTGCCCGTTTTTGACGCGGATGCCCCAAACCTGATAAGTGATTTTGCCCTTGCCTTGGGTTTCGGGTGTGTAGGTGCCCCATGCAGGCGGCGGCGTTTTGCCGACGGGGAAGCCGCCGGCGAAGAGGTCGATTTCGCCGTTGGGGCCTATCCACGCCCCGAATTTCATATAATCCTGCTTGGTGATTTCCGCTTGGTCGGTAGCCCCGGAGTCGCTGCAACAGATAAAGATGCGGCTGCCGTCGGCAAGCCGCTGCCCGGCGTGGCGGTCGGGAATTTTGAAATCGGGGGAGGAGTAGCTGGGAGTTATGGGGTCGGCGTAGGATGAAAGGGCGTATTGCGCGCCGCCGGGTGTTTTGAAGATGAATGATTTTTCTTGTGATTCAACACCGAAATAGTTTTTTGTAACCGCCCGCTCTTGAATGGAAATGCCGGATGTGCTTCCGGTGTCGGCGGTGTTGATGTTTTCGATATTGTTGCTATCGCTTGATAACGTTACCTCGCCGGCGGGCAGCGGCGTGGCGGTGGGAATGGAGAAGGGGACGTGCGGTTCGGCTACCCCCCCCCCGGCACAGGCGGCAAGGGCGGCGGCAAGCGGCAGTAAGGACAGGGCTTTGTATTTCATCGCATACTCAATCTTGATGATGTGTTAATAATTTAATAATAGTTTTGATTATCAGTTTAAATGTTATATGATGTCAACTGTTTTGTGAGGCGATGCAAAAGCTAGTAAATGTGAAATCCGCCCTTTGAAAATCGGGCGGCGGTTTTTTGCCTGCCCGCTTTCAGACGGCAAAGCCGGTTTTCACGGGTTTCTGCCTGTTTTTCGGATGGTTTGACGTGCTTCGGCGGCGTGTTTGCCGGAAAGGTAAATGACAGGGTATGTTGTATTTCAGATACGGCTTTTTGGTTGTTTGGTGTGCGGCAGGTGTTTCTGCCGCCTATGGGGCGGATGCGCCCGCGATTTTGGATGACAAGGCATTGTTGCAGGTGCAGCGGTCGGTGTCGGATAAGTGGGCGGAATCGGATTGGAAAGTTAAAAATGATGCCCCGCGTGTGGTTGACGGGGATTTTTTGTTGGCGCATCCGAAAATGTTGGAACATAGTTTGCGCGACGCGCTCAACGGCAATCAGGCGGATTTAATCGCTTCGTTGGCGGATTTGTATGCCAAGCTGCCGGATTATGACGCGGTTTTGTACGGCAGGGCGCGGGCTTTGCTGGCGAAATTGGCGGGAAGGCCGGCGGAGGCGGTGGCGCGGTATCGGGAACTGCACGGGGAAAATGCGGCAGACGAGCGGATTTTGCTGGATTTGGCGGCGGCGGAGTTTGACGATTTCCGGCTGAAGTCGGCAGAAAGGCATTTTGCGGAGGCGGCAAAATTGGATTTGCCGGCACCGGTTTTGGAAAATGTGGGGCGTTTTCGGAAAAAAACGGAGGGGCTGACGGGCTGGCGTTTTTCGGGCGGCATCAGCCCGGCGGTCAATAGAAATGCCAATAATGCCGCGCCGCAGTATTGCCAGCAAAACGGAGGCCGGCAGATATGCAGTGTCAGCCGGGCGGAGCGGGCGGCAGGGTTGAATTATGAAATCGAGGCGGAAAAACTGACGGCGTTGGCGGATAATCATTATTTGTTGTTCCGTTCCAATATCGGCGGCACGAGCTATTATTTCAGTAAAAAATCAGCTTATGATGACGGGTTCGGCAGGGCGTATTTGGGTTGGCAGTATAAAAATGCGCGGCAGACGGCGGGGATTTTGCCGTTTTATCAGGTGCAGTTGTCGGGCAGCGACGGCTTTGATGCGAAAACAAAACGGGTAAACAACCGCCGCTTGCCGCCGTATATGCTGGCGCACGGAGTCGGCGTGCAGCTGTCCCATACTTACCGCCCAAACCCGGGATGGCAATTTTCGGTCGCGCTGGAACATTACCGCCAACGCTACCGTGAACAGGATAGGGCGGAATACAATAACGGTCGGCAGGACGGGTTTTATGTTTCGTCGGCAAAACGTTTGGGCGAATCGGCAACTGTGTTCGGCGGCTGGCAGTTTGTGCGGTTTGTGCCGAAACGCGAAACGGTGGGCGGCGCGGTTAATAATGCCGCCTACCGGCGCAACGGTGTTTATGCCGGTTGGGCGCAGGAGTGGCGGCAGTTGGGCGGTTTGAACAGTCGGGTTTCCGCGTCTTATGCCCGCCGCAACTATAAGGGCGTTGCGGCTTTCTCGACAGAGGCGCAACGCAACCGCGAATGGAATGTCTCGCTGGCTTTGAGCCACGACAAGTTGTCGTACAAAGGTATCGTGCCGGCGTTGAATTATCGTTTCGGCAGGACGGAAAGTAATGTGCCGTATGCGAAACGCCGCAACAGCGAGGTGTTTGTGTCGGCGGATTGGCGGTTTTGAATGGTGGGATAATGCCGTCTGAACCTTGTGGAAACAGGTTCGGACGGCATTTTTGCGCGTTCAGGCAAGGGCGGCGGCAAATACGCCGCGCAGGGCGTTGGAGAGGCGGATTTCTTCGGCTTCTTGCAGTGTTTTTTGTGTGATGTGTGTTTCGATTACTTGATTTGTGTGCAAATATTTTTGCGATTCGTCCAACACGGCTTGGCGCATCACGCCGTTTAAAATGTCCAAATCTAAGGAGGGCGTGAGCCATTGTCCTTGGTATTTGACGAACACGTTGCTTCTGCCGCCTTCGAGCAGGATGCCGTCCGAATTGAAAAACAGGCTGTCGAACGCGCCTTGTGTTTCGGCGGTTTGCCACGCCTGGTCGAAGAGGGCGCGGTAGGTGGTTTTGAAGCGGCGCAGGTAGTTTTGTGCGGACAGGACGGTGGGCGAAATGATGACGCGCTGTTTGTCAGCCAAATGGTTTAAAACGGCGCGGGACAGGCTGATGCCGTCTGAAGCGAGCAGGGCTTTGACGCGGAACGAGCCGTCGGGCAAGTGGGCGATGTATTGTTGGATTTGATTTTCGCAACCGTCGGGCAGGGGCAGGTTGAGGGCTTGGGCGGCGGCTTTCAGACGGCATAGGTGGCGGTCGAGTAGGGCGCAGCGTCTGTTTTCCACGCGCAGGGTTTCAAAAATGCCGAAATCGGGGCGCAGTTCGTTGAGAAAACGCGCTTTCCAGCCGCATTCGCGATATTCGGCGGCGGGGTCACTGTCGATGACGATGCCGGAACCCACGCCGTATATGCCTTGATAGATGCCGTCTGAAAGCGGTGTGAGCGACAGGGTGCGGATGACGACGTTGAACGTGCCTTCAAACCCCAAGCCGCCGGAACACGGGTTCAAATAGCCGATGCTGCCCGTATAAAGTCCGCGCGCTTCGGTTTCGAGCGATTCGATAATCTGCATACTCATTTTTTTGGGCGCGCCGGTGATGCTGCCGCAGGGGAAGGCGGCGCGGAGGATGTCGGCGAACGAGGTGTTCGGCAGGGCTTGCGCCCGGATGGTGCTGGTCATCTGCCAAACGCTGCCGAAACGCGATACTTTAAACGGTTCGGGTACGCATACTTTGCCGGTTTGGGCGATTTTGCCGAGGTCGTTGCGCAGCAAATCGACAATCATCACGTTTTCGGCGCGGTTTTTCGGGTCGGTTTGCAACTCGGCGGCGCGGCGTTCGTCTTGTCCGTCGCCCAAAATCGGCGCGGTGCCTTTCATCGGTTCGGTGCTGATGGTGCCGTCTGAACCGATTTTGAGGAAGAGTTCGGGCGAGAAACACAGCGTCCACGCGGATTGCCCCTCCGCATCGGGCAGGTGGGACAAGACGGCATAGGGGACGGGCTGGCGCAGGCGGCGGTAGAGGCTGACGGGATTGCCGTAGGCTTGCAGGTGCAGGCGGGTGGTGTAGTTGATTTGATAGGTGTCGCCGCGCCGGATGGCTTCGTGGATTTGGCGGATGTGGTTGAGGTAATCGGCTTCGGATACGGAGGATTTCGGTGTGGAAATGCCGGCGGGGATGCCGTCTGAATGTCGGGCAAGCCAGCTTGCGGCATCGGTGTCGGCGCAGTCGGTAAACCAGTGCAGGGCAAGATTGCCGCCGCGTTCGGACTCCATTCCCATCAGCGGCAAACCGAATCCGTAGTCTGCAAACAACACGGCATACAGCCCTTTTTGCCAGCCCTTGTGCAGCGCATCGTCCAGCAAATCCAGTTCCTTATAATGGAAAAAACGGCTTTCCACATGATTTTGACAGAGTTTTGCGCGGCCGCTTACGGCATCGTCAAACAGGGCGAAATAGGACATAGCAATCCGGGGCAAATGTTTTGATTATACGCTCTTTTTACACATATTTTCAGACGATTCGGCAAATATCGGCAAAATGTAATTTTATGTAGAGAAAGTGGGGGCGAAGGTGTAAAATTGTGAAAACAGATTTTGTTTTCCAACCTGAACACAACCAAGGAGGCCTTTATGGCAGACCACCAGCTGCAACCGTTTGAAAACGTAGAATTGGGCGAAAAGCAAGACCAGCTCCAAGTATTTGAAAAAGCTGTTTTGGAACACGAAGGCAAAGGTTCTGCCGAAGATTCCGGCACTGCCCCGCTGCCCGAAAACTACCCCTACCGCAAACGTATGCGCCGTGCCGTATACGAAGCCGAAAAAGCCAAACTGCAAATCGAATTGCTGAAAGTGCAAAGCTGGGTTAAAGACTCCGGTCAGCGCATCGTCAGCCTGTTTGAAGGCCGGGATGCGGCAGGTAAGGGTGGTACTATCAAACGCTTTATGGAACATTTAAATCCGCGCGGCGCGCGCGTGGTTGCTTTGGAGAAACCAACCACTACCGAACGCGGACAATGGTATTTCCAACGCTATGTTCAAAATCTGCCGACTGCAGGCGAAATGGTCTTCTTCGACCGCTCATGGTACAACCGCGCCGGCGTAGAACGCGTGATGGGCTTCTGCGAACCTAACGAATATATGCTCTTTATGCGCCAAACCCCCGAATTGGAGCGTATGCTCGTTGCCAGCGGCATCCATCTGTTTAAATTCTGGTTCTCCGTATCCCGTGAAGAACAACTGCGCCGCTTCATCTCCCGCCGCGACGACCCCCTGAAACACTGGAAACTCTCCCCCGTGGACATCCAGTCGCTTGACCGTTGGGACGACTACACTGAAGCTAAAAACGCCATGTTCTTCCATACCCACACCGGCGACGCGCCTTGGGTCATCATCCGTTCCGACGACAAAAAACGCGCCCGTTTGAACTGTATCCGCTACTTCCTGCATCAGCTTGACTATCCGGGTAAAGACGTGAAAGCCATCGGCAAAGTGGATGAAAAAATCGTTCTTGTTCCCGATACGCGTTACAAAGAGAAAACCATCGATATCGGTCATGACTGATTACCGGTGAAACTGTAAAAATGCCGTCTGAACTTGAAATCGGGTTCAGACGGCATTTTCTATCGGGGTTTCAAAGCGGTATTAAATGTCGGTTTCCAGATAAACGACTTGGGTTTGCAGATATTCTTCCAAACCGTGTTTGCCGTCCGCGCCGCCGATACCGGATTTTTTCCAACCGGCGTGGAAACCCTGCATCGCTTCAAAGTTTTCGCGGTTGATGTAGGTTTCGCCGAATTGCAGGCGGCGGGTAACGTAGAAGGCTTCGTTTAAATTAGTCGTATAAACAGAACTGGTCAGACCAAACTCGCAATCGTTAGCCAGTGCGATGACTTGGTCGAGCGTGTCGAAAGCGGAAACGGGCAGAACGGGGCCGAAGGTTTCTTCTTTCATAATGTCCATACTGTTGTCGGTGTCGGTCAGCAGGGTCGGCTCGAAGAAATAGCCGCGTCCTTCGGCGCGTTTGCCGCCGCAAACCAGTTTCGCGCCTTGTTTGACTGCCCGTTCCACTTTTTCGGCAACGGCTTTGACGGCGCGTTCTTCAATCAGCGGGCCCATTTCCAGCGCGCCGGCTTCGGCTTCGGCAGGGTTGCCGTAGCGCACGCCTTTCATGGCGGCGGTCATTTTTTCAATGAACGCGTCTTTCAGGCTGCTGTGGACATAAACGCGCTCGGCGCAGTTGCAGATTTGACCGGTGTTGCCGACGCGCGAAGCCAAGATGGATTTCACCGCCAAATCCAAATCCGCGTCTTTCAAAACGATGGCAGGGGCTTTGCCGCCGAGTTCCAGTGAAACTTTGGTGATGTTGGCGGAAGCGGCTTCCATCACTTGGCGGCCTGCTTCGACGGAGCCGGTCAGGCTGACCATATCGACTTGCGGATGGGCGGACAAGGCATTGCCGATTTCCGCGCCGGGACCGTTAACGACGTTGAATACGCCTGCGGGCAGTCCGACCGCATCGACGATTTCGGCGAAGATGTGGCAGTTGATCGGGGTAACGCTGCTGGGTTTGACGACGATGGTGTTGCCCGTTACCAAAGCGGGACCCATTTTGCGGGCAATCAGGAAGAAGGGGAAGTTCCACGGCAAAATGCCGGCGATTACGCCCAGCGGACGTTTGAACAATAAAATATTTTCACGCGGGCGGTCGCTTTGGATGATTTCGCCTTCATAACGGCGCGCCCATTCGGCTTGGTAATCGAGATAGTCGGCGGTAAACATGACTTCCACGCGCGCCAAGTCTTTGGTTTTGCCACCTTCGGCAACGATGGTGTCGGTCAGCTCGTCGGCGCGTTCGCGTATGCCTTGGGCGATTTTGCGCAAATACGCGCCGCGTTCGACCGCAGGCAGCCGCTCCCATGCCGGTTGCGCCGCACGCGCCGCCGCTACGGCGCGGTCAACGTCAGCTTTGCCGCCTTTGGGTTCGCGGGCGATGGTTTCTTCGGTAGAAGGGTTCAATACGTCGCGCCATTCGCCGTTGAAATCGTTTTCAAAGCGTCCGTTGATGTACATGGCCAATTGTTTCATTTCGGGTTCTCCAGTTTTGTAGTCAGATGTAGTTTTAGTTTATTCCCAAATAAATTACCGTACAAGTTTTTTATAGTGGATTAACAAAAATCAGGACAAGGCGACGAAGCCGCAGACAGTACAAATAGTACGGAACCGATTCACTTGGTGCTTGAGCACCTTAGAGAATCGTTCTCTTTGAGCTAAGGCGAGGCAACGCCGTACTGGTTTTTGTTAATCCACTATACACGCGGATTTCGGGTTTGAAATCAAATGCGGCTTACCGGTTTTCTTTTTTGGTTTCCGCAGGCGTGCTGCCGAAATATTGCCTGAATGCCTGAGTAAAGCTGGAAACGTGGCGGTAGCCGCATAAATATGCGGTTTCGCCTATGCTTTTCTCCCCGTTTTGCAACAGATAGAGCGCGTGCTGCATTTGTTTGTGGTGCAGCCACTCGCTTGCGGTAATGCCGAAATGGTCGCGCATACGGCGTTGCAGCGTCCTTTCGCTGATGTTCAGCGCGTCTGTCAGCCGGTTGACATGGTGTGCGCCGTTGGCAAATGCCTCGTTCAGGATGCGGCTGAAGTTTTCAGATGGCATGGTGTTTGCTTCCGCCGTTTCTCCTGCCGCCGGTCCGATGCTGTCCGACACCGTGTCCCACAAATCCGACAGCAGCCGCAAAACGTCTGCCTCACGGCGCAATGTTTCGCCCAAATGCCCCCTTGGGGCAGCTTGCAGGCAAGATGCCGCCAAGCCGCGCAGGTTTGGGGACAAATCCCATATTCTGACCGGTTCGCGGTAAAGTATCGGTGTAAAACACGCATACTCCGGCCGCAGCAGCCATTGTTCCATACCTTTAATTGTAATTTTGACCGTTTTTGCACCTCGATAAAGATAGCGGCTGAACAGGGCTTCTTTCCCGACCGAAATCAGGATGACCTTGCCGCCGCCGGCATCGATTTGGAACCGGCTCCGGTTGATGCCGAAGTTCAAAGAGCCTTCCAGCAAGAGCACGAACGACACATAAGGTTCGGCGAGGCGGCTGCTGCAAAAATCACACCGTGCCGTTACCGTGCCGCCGTGGATGGAAATGCCGTTGGACAAAGTATCGAAACGGTAGCCGCCTTCCACATAATCTCCGCCCCCGTCGTTCGCCAGGCTGATGAACCGGCTGCTGTTCAAATGTTCTGCTTTTTCCATAGTTTTCTGATAAAGGTTATCATTTGAAAGATAACATTTTTCGCCACAGCAAACAATCCGCCGCCGACAACGGCATTTTCACAACACCTGCCGCCCGTATGCCGTCTGAAAATTGCCCATCTTCCCGATAAGCCTTAAAATGCACGCCGTCAAACCTACCGTCCGCCCATACATGAGCCCATCCCCCTTTATCGAAATGAAAGACGTCGCCTTCGCGTATGGCGACCGCCCGATTCTGAACGACATCAATTTCAGCATTCCGCAAGGCAATTTTGCCGCCGTAATGGGCGGTTCGGGCAGCGGCAAAACCACGCTGATGCGGCTGATTACGGGTCAGATCCGTCCGCAGTCGGGCAAAGTTCTGATAGAAGGGCGCGATTTGGCGGGCTTTTCGGCTGACGAACTGTACGAACACCGCCGCCGTATGGGCGTGTTGTTCCAACACGGCGCGCTGTTTACCGATTTGTCGGTATTCGACAATATCGCTTTTCCGATGCGCGAACTGACGCAACTGCCGGAAGCGGTGATTCGGGATTTGGTTTTGTTGAAACTGAACGCGGTCGGGCTGCGCGGCGTGGAAAACCTGATGCCGTCCGAGTTGTCCGGCGGGATGTCGCGCCGCGTCGCGCTTGCCCGCACAATCGCGCTCGATCCCGAAATTATGTTGTACGACGAGCCGTTTACCGGTCTCGATCCGATTTCCTTGGGCGTGATTGCCCACTTGATCAGCCGCGTCAACAAGGCTTTGCGTTCGACCAGTATTATGGTAACGCACGACATTGAAAAATCTTTGGAAATCGTCGATCAGGTGATTTTCTTGGCGCACGGCGAAATTATGTTCTCCGGCTCGCCGCAGGAAATGCGCGAACTGGATTCGCCTTGGGTGCGCCAGTTTGTCGGCGGGCTGGCAGACGGCCCCGTAGCATACCGCTATCCGGCGCAAACGTCGTTGCAGCAGGATCTGTTGGGATAAATGAGTTGATGCCGTCTGAAACCGTTGAACCTTACATATAGAAATTTATGAACTTTATCCGTTCCGTCGGGGAGAAAACCCTCGGCCTTATTCAATCCCTCGGCAGTATCACGCTGTTTCTGCTGAACATTCTGGCGAAGTCAGGTACGGCTTTTGTCCGTCCGCGCCTGAGCGTGCGCCAAGTGTATTTCGCCGGCGTGCTGTCGGTGCTGATTGTTGCCGTTTCGGGGCTGTTTGTCGGCATGGTCTTGGGTTTGCAGGGCTATACGCAGTTGTCGAAATTCAAATCCGCCGATATTTTGGGCTATATGGTTGCGGCTTCGCTGTTGCGCGAACTGGGTCCAGTGTTGGCGGCGATTCTGTTTGCCAGCAGCGCGGGCGGTGCGATGACCAGCGAAATCGGTTTGATGAAAACGACCGAACAGCTCGAAGCGATGAACGTGATGGCGGTAAACCCTGTCGCCCGCGTGGTTGCGCCGCGCTTTTGGGCGGGCGTGTTTTCCATGCCGCTTTTGGCTTCGATTTTCAATGTGGCGGGCATTTTCGGTGCGTATTTGGTCGGTGTAACCTGGCTGGGCTTGGACAGCGGCATTTTCTGGTCGCAAATGCAGAACAATATCACGATACATTACGATGTAATCAACGGTCTGATTAAATCCGCCGCGTTCGGCATGGCGGTAACGCTGATTGCCGTGCATCAGGGCTTCCACTGCGTACCGACTTCGGAAGGCATTTTGCGCGCCAGCACGCGTACGGTGGTTTCGTCCGCCCTGACGATTTTGGCGATCGACTTTGTGTTGACCGCGTGGATGTTTACAGATTGACAGGCCGTCTGAAAACGAAACAAAGAACATTGGATATTCAAGGAACTTTAATGAAAAAGAATGTATTGGAATTTTGGGTCGGACTATTTGTCCTGCTCGGCGTGGCGGCGGTTGCCTTTCTCGCTTTCCGCGTGGCGGGCGGCGCGGCGTTCGGCGGTTCGGACAAAACTTACGCCGTTTATGCCGATTTCGGCGACATCGGCGGTTTGAAGGTCAATGCCCCCGTCAAATCCGCAGGCGTATTGGTCGGGCGCGTCGGCTCCATCGAGCTTGACCCGAAATCCTATCAGGCGAAAGTCCGTCTCGATTTGGACAGCAAATATCAGTTTAGTAGCGACGTTTCCGCGCAAATCCTGACTTCGGGACTTTTGGGCGAGCAGTACATCGGGCTGCAGCAGGGCGGCGACACGGAAAACCTTGCTGCCGGCGACACCATCTCCGTAACCAGTTCTGCAATGGTTCTGGAAAACCTGATCGGCAAATTCATGACGAGTTTTGCCGAGAAAAACGCGGCGGGCGGCGACGATGCGGCAAAAGCCACTGAATAAACGTACACCATCATATTCAAACTAGGACACTTAATCATGAAAAAAACCTCTTTCATCAGCGCACTGAGCATCGGCATCTTGAGCATCAGCATGGCGGTTGCCGCACCTGCCGACGCGGTAAGCCAAATCCGTCAAAACGCCACTCAAGTATTGAGTATCTTAAAAAGCAGCGATGCCGTTACCGCCCGCCAAAAAGCCGAAGCATACGCCGCCCCTTATTTCGATTTCCAACGCATGACCGCACTGGCGGTCGGCAACCCTTGGCGCACCGCGTCCGACGCGCAAAAACAAGAGTTGGCCAAAGAATTTCAAACCCTGCTGATCCGCACTTATTCCGGCACGATGCTGAAATTCAAAAACGCGACCGTCAACGTCAAAGACAATCCCATCGTCAATAAAGGCGGCAAGGAAATCGTCGTCCGCGCCGAAGTCGGCATCCCCGGTCAGAAGCCCGTCAATATGGACTTCACCACCTACCAAAGCGGCGGCAAATACCGTGCCTACAACGTCGCCATCGAAGGCGCGAGCCTGGTTACCGTGTACCGCAACCAATTCGGTGAAATCATCAAAGCGAAAGGCGTGGACGGACTGATTGCCGAGTTGAAGGCTAAAAACGGCAGCAAGTAATCCATAAGCCATGCCGCCAGACTGAAGGCGGCATGGATTTTTTCCTACCGAACACTATGCATACAGAACTCAACAACGGAACACTGCACATCGGCGGCGACATCACCGTCAAAACCCTGACCGGGGAGGCTTTTGAGCGTTTCCGGCAGCAATGCCGTCTGAAAGAGACCATTGCCGTCGATTTCGGCGGTGTAAAGCGTGCCGATTCCGCCTGCGTGTCGCTGCTGCTCGAAATATTGCGCCGACGCAAAGACAGCATCGGTCTGACCGGCATTCCCGAATCCGTGCGCGCGCTGTCCGAACTGTACGAAATCAAAGACTGGTTGAAATCATGAAAAAAACCGCCTACGCCGTCCTCCTGCTGATCGGGTTCGCTTCCGTCCCTGCATTTGCAGAAACCCGCCCTGCCGACCCTTATGAAGGCTACAACCGCGCCGTTTCCAAATTCAACGACCAAGCCGACCGCTACATTTTCGCCCCTGCCGCGCGCGGCTACCGCAAAGTTACGCCGAAACCCGTCCGTACAGGTATTTCCAACTTTTTCAATAATCTGCGCGATGTGGTCAGCTTCGGCAGCAATATCTTGCGCTTGGACATCAAACGCGCAAGCGAAGACCTTGTCCGAGTCGGCATCAACACCACTTTCGGTTTGGGCGGACTTATCGACATCGCCGGCGCGGGCGGCGTTCCCGACAATAAAAACACTTTGGGCGACACGTTCGCCTCGTGGGGCTGGAAAAACAGCAATTATTTCGTGCTGCCCGTCTTAGGGCCGTCCACCGTCCGCGACGCGCTCGGCACGGGCATCACATCCGTTTACCCGCCCAAGAATATTGTCTTCCGCACCCCCGCCGGACGCTGGGGTACGGCTGCCGCCTCCGCCGTCAGCACCCGCGAAGGCCTGCTCGATTTGACCGACAGCCTTGATGATGCCGCCATCGACAAATACAGTTATATGCGCGATTTTTATATGAAGGTTCGTGCGCGGCAGACCGGTGCGACACCTGCCGAAGGTACGGAAGATAACATCGACATCGACGAATTGGTCGAAAGTGCCGAAACCGGGGCGGCAAAACCCGCCGTTCAAGAAGATTCCGTATCCGAAACACAGGCAGAAGCAGCAGGGGAAGCCGAAACGCAACCCGGAACACAACCCGGAACACAACCCGGAACACAACCCTAAAGCCATGCCGTCTGAAAATCCGTGTTCGGACGGCATTCCCTTCTGTCGGAACGGACAGTCCGACACTACAGATTGGGCTATAATCCCTTTTTTGCGCATACCGCGCGACAGCAAAGGAAAAACCATGTACGAAGTCAACCGCAGCGTATTCGTCCTCATTCCGCTTGAACCCTTCTGGAACTGGCTGCAAACCCTGCCGGGCAACCACCTCGACGGACTGACCCTCGAAGACATCCAAGCCGATGCCAATTCCTACCTTGTCCGCCCGTGTGAAACCGCCGACGAAGTATGGGACGAAATCGAAACCCGTTTTGAAGACATTTTCGCCGCCGAACTTGCCGACTGGTGCGAAGACGAACGCGAGTGGCCTGCGCTCGATGCCGACATTTTCAACGAATGGTTCGACATCCAGCTTTCTACCGTCATCACCGACCTCGAACACGAACCGCTTGCCCGCGAAGCCTTCCAACCCATCAACCTGAACTGATGAAGCTGACCGTCCGCAACTACCATCTCGACGGCTACGGCCATGTCAACAATGCGCGCTACCTCGAATTTTTCGAAGAAGCGCGCTGGGCGTTTTTTGAAGAACGCGGACTGCTGCACGAGTTGGCAGGCCTCATACTGATTGTCGCCCGCATCGACATCCGATACAGCCGCCCCGCCGTCGAAGGCGACGTATTGCAGTTTTCATGCCGTCTGAAAACCCCCGGCACGCGCCGCATTGTGCTGACCCAGACGATTACACTGCCAAACGGCAAAACCGCCGCAGAAGCCGATATCACCCTGATGCCGGTCAGCGCAAAAACACAGCGTACCGTCAGCCTCCCCGTTACACTCGCACACGCATTGGAAGACTTGTCCGAATGAAAAAAATACTCACTGCCGCCGCCGTCGTATTGGTCGGCATCCTTATTGCCGCCGTTCTGATTCCCGACAGCAAAACCGCTCCCTCATTTTCGCTGCCCGATATGAACGGCAAAACCGTTTCCCATACCGACCTGCAGGGTAAGGTAACCCTGATTAATTTTTGGTTTCCCTCCTGTCCCGGTTGTGTGAGCGAAATGCCCAAAGTGATTAAAACAGCAAATGACTATAAAAACAAAAATTTCCAAGTCCTTGCCGTTGCCCAGCCCATCGATCCGATAGAAAGCGTCCGCCAATATGTCAAAGACTACGGTTTGCCGTTTACCGTCATGTATGATGCGGATAAAGCCGTCGGACAGGCGTTCGGCACACAGGTTTATCCAACTTCCGTCCTTATCGGCAAAAAAGGCGAAATCCTCAAAACCTACGTCGGCGAACCCGATTTCGGCAAACTCTACCAAGAAATCGATACCGCGCTAGCACAATAGCGATGCCGTCTGAAGCGCAAAAAAAAGCAGGAACGATGTTCCTGTTTTTTTATAGTGGATTAACAAAAACCAGTACGGCGTTGTCTCGCCTTAGCTCAAAGAGAACGATTCTCTAAGGTGCTGAAGCACCAAGTGAATCGGTTCCGTACTATTTGTACTGTCTGCGGCTTCGTCGCCTTGTCCTGATTTTTGTTAATCCACTATAGATTATCCGCCTTGACACGTTCAGACGGCATTTAATCATCCAGCAGATTCTTTTTCACCACTGCCGGATTGCCTGCCGCCAAAGAGTAGGGCGGAATGTCTTTTGTAACCACCGCGCCTGCGCCCACGACCGAACCGCGTCCGACGGTTACGCCCGCCATCACAATAACTCTCCTGCCCAGCCAAACATCGTCTTCCAGCGAAATCGGACGGATTTCCGTATAGCCCTCAAAGCGTTTTTTTGAACGGTCAAACTTGTGGTTATTTGAATAAAACAGACATTCCGGCCCCATCATCACATTCCTGCCGATTGTCAAACCACGGCAGATTTCACAGTTTACCCCGATACCGGAACCATCGCCCAAAACCGTATCCGGGAACACATAGGCACCGCGTTCGATATTGACCCCGCGTCCGATATGCGGAGAAACCCGCCGTGCCAGAAATACGCGTACGCTTTTGCCGATGATGCCGATACCGCGCATATGAGACGGCGGCAATAGGGAACCGGCGAAGCGCAGCAGCAGGGAAAAAAACTTCACCCTCATAAAACCTCCTTCAGAGTAATCTTTTTGCATTTTATCGAATATACTCTTGACGTAACAACAGAAAATAGAGAGAATGTCGGACTTGTCTGTAGCATAGGTACATCCCCTATGCCCGCTTTTTTGAAAGGAAATCAAATGAAACAAGGTATTCACCCGAACTACCACGAAGTCAACGTTACCTGCTCCTGCGGCAACAAATTCGTAACCAAATCCGCGATGGAAAAAGAAAACTTCAATATCGAGGTTTGCTCCCTGTGCCACCCGTTCTATACCGGCACCCAAAAAATCGTCGATACCACCGGCCGCGTGGACAAATTTAACAACAAATTCGGCAACCTGTTCAAACGCTGATTGCCGCTTTGCAAGAATTAAGCCCTACCATCATTTCGATGGCAGGGCTTTTTAATATTTGGCACACTGACTTCTTATCTATAGTGGATTAACAAAAATCAGGACAAGGCGACGAAGCCGCAGACAGTACAGATAGTACGGAACCGATTCACTTGGTGCTTCAGCACCCTAAAGAATCGTTCTCTTTGAGCGAAGGCGAGGCAACGCCGTACTGGTTTTTGTTAATCCACTATATTTTGACGGGGTTGAAGTTGACATCTACAAAGTTTAATGTTTGAATACATTCAAAAATATATTTGAATGAGATGTTTTATGATTCAAAATGTTGTTACTTCAATAATCCTGTATTCTGGGACAGCCGTAGACTTACTTATTATCCTAATGTTATTTTTTGCCAAAAGAAAAAGCAGAAAAGACATCATTAACATCTATTTAGGACAATTTCTAGGCTCTGTTAGTCTGATATTGCTAAGTTTGCTTTTTGCATTTGTCTTAGATTATATTCCTAGTAAAGAGATTTTAGGTTTGCTCGGCTTTATTCCAATTTTCCTAGGCATCAAAGTTTTGCTTTTAGGAGATTCTGATGGAGAGGCTATTGCTAAAGAGGGTTTGCGCAAAGATAATAAAAACCTGATTTTTCTAGTCGCTATGATTACTTTTGCAAGTTGTGGTGCTGACAATATTGGTGTCTTTGTCCCATATTTTACTACCTTAAATTTAGCGAATTTGATAGTGGCTTTACTTACCTTTCTAGTCATGATTTATCTCTTGGTTTTTTCTGCCCAAAAATTAGCACAAGTCCCTTCTGTTGGAGAAACTTTGGAAAAATATAGCAGATGGTTTGTTGCTGTTGTTTATTTAGGATTGGGGATATATATCCTGATTGAAAACAACAGTTTTGATATGCTATGGACTGTGTTGGGCCAGGAAAAAATATTATGAAAAAGATAGTATCTGCAAAGACTGCCATGTGCAGTCTTTTTTGTTGCCGGTCTTTTTGTGTCTGATGCCGTCTGAAGCAGTCTCTGCACGACCTTTGTGCGAATATTTGCTACACTTGGCAATCCATCCATTTCTTCTTACGCTTATGTTGACCTATACCCCGCCCGATACCCGCCCGCCCGCCAAAACCCACGAAAAACCGTGGCTGCTGATGCTGATGGCGTTTGCCTGGTTGTGGCCGGGTGTATTTTCACATGATTTATGGAATCCTGCCGAACCTGCCGTTTATACTGCCGTCGAAGCACTGGCAGACAGACGTGTTCCTTTGGTTGCCCATCTGTTCGGGCATGCCGATTTCGGCATACCGCCCGTGTATCTTTGGGTTGCTGCCGCGTTCAAACATTTGCTGTCGCCGTGGGCTGCCGACCCGTATGATGCCGCACGCTTTGCAGGCGTATTTTTTGCCGTTATCGGACTGACTTCCTGCGGCTTTGCCGGTTTCAACTTTTTGGGCAGACACCACGGGCGCAGCGTCGTCCTGATTCTCATCGGCTGTATCGGGCTGATTCCGGTTGCCCATTTCCTCAACCCCGCTGCTGCCGCCTTTGCCGCCGCCGGACTGGTGCTGCACGGCTATTCGCTGGCACGTCGGCGCGTGATTGCCGCCTCTTTCCTGCTCGGTACGGGTTGGACGCTGATGTCGCTGGCGGCAGCTTATCCGGCAGCATTTGCCCTGATGCTGCCCTTGCCCGTACTGATGTTTTTCCGTCCGTGGCAAAGCAGGCGTTTGATGTTGACGGCAGTCGCCTCGCTTGCCTTTGCCCTGCCGCTGATGACCGTTTACCCGCTGCTCTTGGCAAAAACGCAGCCCGCGCTGTTCGCGCAATGGCTCGACTATCACGTTTTCGGTACGTTCGGCGGCGTGCGGCATGTTCAGACGGCATTCAGTTTGTTTTACTATCTGAAAAACCTGCTTTGGTTTGCATTGCCTGCGCTGCCGCTGGCGGTTTGGACGGTATGCCGAACGCGCCTGTTTTCGACCGACTGGGGGATTTTGGGCATTGTCTGGATGGCTGCCGTTTTGGTGCTGCTCGCCGCCAATCCGCAGCGTTTTCAGGACAACCTCGTCTGGCTGCTGCCGCCGCTCGCCCTGTTCGGCGCGGCGCAACTGGACAGCCTGAGGCGCGGTGCGGCGGCGTTTGTCAACTGGTTCGGCATTATGGCGTTCGGACTGTTTGCCGTGTTCCTGTGGACGGGCTTTTTCGCCATGAATTACGGCTGGCCCGCCAAGCTTGCCGAACGCGCCGCCTACTTCAGCCCGTATTACGTTCCCGACATCGATCCCATTCCGATGGCGGTTGCCGTACTGTTCACACCCTTGTGGCTGTGGGCGATTACCCGCAAAAACATACGCGGCAGGCAGGCGGTCACCAACTGGGCGGCAGGCGTTACCCTAACCTGGGCTTTGCTGATGACGCTGTTCCTGCCGTGGCTGGATGCGGCGAAAAGCTACGCGCCCGTCGTCCGGAGTATGGAGGCATCGCTTTCCCCGGAATTAAAACGGGGGCTTTCAGACGGCATCGAGTGTATCGACATAGGCGGCGGCGATCTGCATACGCGGATTGTTTGGACGCAGTACGGCACATTGCCGCACCGCGTCGGCGATGTACAATGCCGCTACCGCATCGTCCGCCTGCCCCAAAATGCGGATGCGCCGCAAGGCTGGCAGACGGTCTGGCAGGGTGCGCGCCCGCGCAACAAAGACAGTAAGTTCGCACTGATACGGAAAACCGGGGAAAATACATTGAAAACAACAGATTGAGCCGAATTTCTGGATTAAGTGCCGGAAATCGCGTATAATTGCGCGATTAAACCTTTATAAATCAGCCGTTTTGCAGGCATCACACAGGAGCGACAATTATTATGATGACCCTCTATTCCGGCATTACCTGCCCCTTCAGCCACCGCTGCCGCTTCGTTTTGTACGAAAAAGGTATGGATTTTGAAATCAAAGACGTCGATATTTACAACAAGCCCGAAGACCTCGCCGTCATGAACCCGTACAACCAAGTTCCCGTGCTGGTCGAGCGCGATTTGGTGCTGCACGAGTCCAATATTATCAACGAATACATTGACGAACGCTTCCCCCATCCGCAGCTTATGCCCGGCGATCCCGTTATGCGCGGCCGGGGACGCTTGGTGTTGTACCGCATGGAAAAAGAACTGTTCAGCCTCGTTCAAATTTTGGAGAACCCAGCCTCCACCAATAAGGAGCAGGCAAAAGCGCGCGAAGCTATCGGCAACGGTCTGACCATGCTCGCCCCTTCATTCAGTAAAAACAAATACATTCTCGGCGATGACTTTTCCATGATTGATGTCGCCCTCGCACCGCTGTTGTGGCGGCTCGACCATTACGATATCAAATTGGGCAAAAGTGCCGCGCCGCTGCTCAAATACGCCGAACGGATTTTCCAACGAGAAGCCTTTATCGATGCGCTGACACCTGCGGAAAAGGCTATGCGCAAATAAGCTTGAAATGCCTGTAAAACCTGACGGTTTCAGGCATTTCTATATTCAGGCACATCATGGGGAACATTATGACTACTTCCACCAAACCTTATATCCTCCGCGCACTTTGCGAATGGTGTAGCGACAACGCCTTTACCCCTCACATCCTTGTCTGGGTAAACGAGCATACGCGCGTTCCCATGCAGTATGTCCGCGACAATGAAATCATGCTCAACATCGGCGCAACCGCCACCCAAAACCTTCAAATCGACAACGATTGGGTCAGCTTTTCCGCCCGTTTCGGCGGAAAGGCACACGACATATGGATACCTGTCGGACACGTCCTCAGCCTTTTTGCACGGGAGACTGGAGAAGGTATGGGGTTTGAATTGGAGGAGTACAGCCCCGACACGCCGTCTGAAAACACCTTTGCCGAAACCGCGCCCCAACCTGCCAAAAAAGGCTTGAAATTGGTCAAATAAATCTATGCCGTCTGAACGGAATCGTGTTTCAGACGGCATTACGATACTGAATTGTGTGTGGGGAGCAATAAGCACCCACCCTACCATTTAACAATTCTCGTTAATTGCACAGGTTACGCTGGTTATTGCACAAACAAATGACCATACTGCTTATCTTTGCGAATGTCATATTTACCAGCATTTCTAGTGCATTGACCATAAATATTTCGTCCAATTTCGCTGTCCTGTACTTCTTCTAAATTTTCGTAACCCAATTTTTGCTTGGCAATTTCAAAGTTTAAGTCATAACAAGTATGAACTGCTTGTGTCCAACGTGGGTTATGTTTTGAACAATTCCAGTCTGCACAACTGCCATCAAACATTAACTGCCCAAATGATAATAAATAACCACAACTGCTTAATACAAAAACACAAGTAATTAGCATAAAATATTTAAAAAGGATTTGTTTCATATTTTTCTCCATTCGGATTATTGGGATTGACTAATTTTGGAACTGCATGATTGATATATTTACCATCTGCCCCTTCTTTTGGTGTATCCCATTTTTCAACATAATTATCCCATTCTTTTGTACCTTTTTCAGGAACTTCCGCAAAATAACTGCTATGCGAATAGCACAATCCCTTACATGCACCTTGTGTGGTGTCATTGGTTCCTAGCAAGAAAGGTATCCATTTGTTCCCCACAAAATCCTTGTCATGCACAATCGAATAGGCTCCGCTGTTATAAGTTTTACCGTCTACACCCGTATAGGTATAGCCGTTTTTCTGTAATACATCGGCGTAATCATTCTGCACATTTGTGGCTGTACCATAGAAACGTGCTTTTCTGATTGGGGCAATGCCATTTTGTTTTTGATTGTTTACCCAATCTTTTAAGGAAACGCTTGCTGTAATTCCCCCATGACTGTGATTACTGGTATCAACCGATCAGCCGTTACCCATTTTTTGAACCTCTCGATAAATATCTTGATTCAGTTTTTCTGAATTGGTTTTGGGTAATGGGATAGAGCTTGGGTGAGAGGATGTGTAGGGTTGAGATGGTGGGCATAGTTTAGAGGTGGTAAAACAAAAAAGGTAAGTGTAAGTGGTTTTAAGGCTGCCTGAAAATAAGTAAAAAGCAAAGCTTTATCCGATGGGGCATAAACGGAATCCGTTTATCGGCAAAACCCGTCTCGGCGTATTGAAACCGTGTTGTCCTGTCAATTCGATATTGGGATATTGAAAATGCCGTCTGAACCTGTGATACGGGCTTCAGACGGCATTTGTCCGATATTCGGGCAATCAGGCGGTCAGTACGGCTTTCAGGATTTTGTTGACTTCGCCCATATCGGCTTTGCCGGCGAGACGGGTTTTCAATACGCCCATCACTTTGCCCATATCCGCCATACCTGCCGCGCCGGTTTCGGCAACGGCGGCTTCGACCTCGGTACGGATTTCGCCGGCGGAGAGCATTTGGGGAAGGTAGCGGTGCAGTACCTCGATTTCGGCATTTTCTTTGTCTGCCAAATCCTGACGGCCGGCTTCAGCATAGATTTTCGCGCTGTCTTTGCGCTGCTTGACCATTTTGGTCAGGATGGCGGTGATTTTGGCATCGTCGGCTTCGGTGCGTTCGTCCACTTCAAATTGTTTGACGGCGGCGTTGATGAGGCGGATGGTGCCGAGGGAAACTTGGTCTTTGGCGCGCATCGCGGTTTTCATGTCTTCGGTAAGGCGGATTTTCAGGCTCATAATGTCCTCGCTGGGATGTCGGATGGAAACGGCGGGTTTCGATGCCGTCTGAAAAGCAAAACACACCGCAGAGCAGGTCTTGCGGTGTGTCCTCATATCACAGGGCTGACCTGTAATCTGTACTTGAACGTTTAGTACATTTTGGGTGGCAGTTGTTGGCTGCGCAGGCGTTTTTGCAGGCGTTTTACGGCTGCCGCTTTTTTGCGTTTGCGTTCGGTAGTCGGTTTTTCGTAGGCTTCGCGGGCGCGCAGCTCGGTCAGCAGGCCGGTTTTTTCTACGGCGCGTTTGAAACGGCGCATAGCGACTTCAAATGGTTCATTCTCTTTTACGCGGATTGCAGGCATTTTATTTCCTTTAATAAATTCGGTTGTTTCATCTGCCCATCATATCGGTGGAAAGGGTAGGGCAGACGGTGTTGAAGGTTTACCGTATCGCTGTGCCTTGCGGCGGCGGGATACGCGCCGTGACGGAAACATCACCTCCTAACGGGTCGGCTTGTGCCGTGTCAAGCTGCTTGAAAAAGCAGGAAAAACAATTTTCGGATTGTCTTATATTTATGGTTCGCCGTCAATGCCGTTCGGGATAAAAATGCCGTCTGAAAGACCGGGCGGGTTTCAGACGGCATCGGTACGTCAGCGTGCAGGAACGGTGCCCATACGCTGTTTGAGCGGGATGTGCGGCGCGCCGAAGAGGGAGGCGTAGTAGGCGGCATTGGTCATCACTTTTTTGACATAGTCGCGCGTTTCGGAAAATGGGATGGTTTCGGCATATACCGCGCCCTCAAGGGGGATATCCGCCTGCCATCGGCGCGCCCTGCCGGGGCCGGCGTTATAGCCTGCGGTGGCGAGGACTTCGTTGTTTTGCAGGCGGCGTTTGGTGTCCGCCATATACCACGTCCCCATACGGATATTGCCGTCGGCGGTGTAGAGCTGGGCGGCATCCATACCGATTTTGCCAGCGATTTCGCGCGCGGTGGCAGGCATAACCTGCATCAGCCCCTGCGCGCCTACGCCGGATTGCGCGCCCATGACGAAACGGCTTTCTTGACGAATCAGGCCGTAAACCCACGCCGGATCGACATTAACATTTTGCGCGTGGCGGATTACCGTGTCTTTAAACGGCGAAATATAGCGCAATGTGTAGTTGAGTTTGCGGTCGGTGCGTTCCGCGCTGTTGACCGCCATATCGTAAAAACCGTGGTCAAACGCGGTTTGCGCGGCGGTCAGCAGCTTGTCTTCGTCGAAGCCGCGTGTGGCAAAACGCCATTCCGCCTGAGCCTGACGGCGCATTTTCGCATCGCCGGCGGTTCGGCTGTTTTGGAACAATACCAGTGCGCGTTTGACTGCACCGTCTTCCGCCATACGGAGGACGCTGTTTGTGTCGGCATCGGGAACATTGTTGCGCGTATCGATTTTCCGACCCAATTCTTCCCCTGCCAGTACGGCATAAAAATTCCTGCCCGTCGCTGCCGCCTGTTTGTAGAGTTTTTCCGCCTCTTGCGTGTTGCCCGTTGCGGCGCGGCTGCGTGCCAGCCAGTAGAGCCAGGTCGGGCTTTTTTGCAGTTTTTCGGGCATATGCGAGATAACGGAGGCCAGCTCGTCCCAACGTCGGGCGCGCAAGGCGGCGCGGGCGTACCACTCGATCTGATCGTCGGTCAGTTGGCGGCGGTCGGAAACTTTGCCGTAATAGTCCAAGGCGGCAGGCACATTGAGGCTTTGCGACTGATAATGCCCCAATACGCCCCACGCGAAACTGCGTTGTTCGGGGCTTAAACCGCTTTCCATTTCGGACAGCAGGGCGGCGGCATTCGGCGATTTACGCGCCTCTTTGCCGATGACGTTCAACAGGGCGTATTCGCGCGAACCTTGTGTGCTGCCGTCAAACGGGCTGCCCAATGCGGCGGCAAGGTTGCGTGCGTCTGTGGTTTGGCTGTTGGCCAACAGTCCGCGAACGCGCCTCCAGGCATTGTTGCTGTCCAACAAGCCGGATGCGGCTGCCTGTTCCAACAGTTTGGTGCAGCCCGAAGGCAGTTTGCCCGTATTTTTAACCAGTTCGGCGGCACGCGTATAGTCGCTGTGTTTCAAGTCGGCATAACACACGACTTCTTGGGCGCGCCCTTCAGGTTTGAGTTTGGCATATTCCTGTGCAAACAGCGTCCACTGTCTGCGTGCGCCCAAAGACTTCAGCCACTCGTTGCGGACATTTTCCGCCATCGCGCTGTCGCCGGCGTTTTCCAAATAGGCGGCGACTGCCGCATCGTTTTTCTGTTTCACTGCATCCAGTGCGGACGGGTAGCTGCCGTAATCTGCCAGCGTTTTTCCTTCGGGTTCGGCAGGGCGGGTGGGAACGCTTGCCGAAAGACCGGCAGTTTCTATATTGTCTGCCGGGGTCTTGCTGCCGGGCGCGTGTGTCGAAGAACACGCGGCAAGCACCAAGGCCGCCAGCAGCGGCAGGGAATGCTTCAGAGAGGGTAGGTACATCGGATTTCCTTAAGAATCGGAACCCTGAACGGTCAGGATTGGAAAAGACAAAATGCCGTCTGAACAGGCGTTTGCCCGAATTATATGCCGAAACTGCACCGCCTTTGGAATGTTTACGACATAATTTATATTTTTCAATCATTTGCCGTTTGAGTGCGAACCGCTGCCTTTGCCCGTTTCAGACGGCATTGTCCGAAATGGTTGCCCGCTTCCTGCCTTATTGACAAAAAAACGCTTTCCCGATAATATCCTACGAAAATTAACCTGCCGATTTGACACAGCTTGCGGGCATAACAGCTAAAGCGTTCCGACAATTTCAGCTTTATCTTCCGCGCCCGTTGTGTCCGACATCGGGCTTTGTTGTATGGGAAAGACAATGATTATTTTGGACAAGGTTTCCAAGCATTACCAAACGCGCGACAAGACCCGTTTTGCCGCCGTCGAGCCGACCAGCCTCGAAATCCGCGACGGCGAAATCTTCGGGCTGATGGGCTATTCCGGCGCGGGCAAATCCACCCTGTTGCGGCTGATTAACCTGTTGGAACGTCCCGACAGCGGCAAGGTCAATGTGTGCGGACAAGAGCTGACTGCGCTCGATGCCGCCGCATTGCGTCAGGCGCGGCAGAATATCGGCATGGTATTTCAACAGTTCAATCTTTTGAGCAACCGCACTGTTGCCGGTAACGTCGCCTTCCCATTGGAAATCGCCGGATGGCCGTCTGAAAAAATCAAAGAACGCGTTAAAGAATGCCTTGAAATCGTCGGCTTGACCGAACGCGCCAGCCACTATCCCGCCCAGCTTTCCGGCGGACAAAAACAGCGTGTCGGCATCGCCCGCGCGCTCGCGCCCAAACCCCAAGTCATCCTCGCCGACGAACCCACTTCCGCCCTCGACCCCGCCACCACGCGCAGCGTCTTGGAATGTTTGGAAGACATCAACAAACGCTTCAACGTAACCATCGTCATCGTAACCCACGAAATGAGCGTCATCAGACGACTGTGCGACCGCGCCGCCCTGTTGGATAAGGGAAAAGTCGTCGAAATCGTCGAAGTACGCGGCAACCAAATCCACGCCCGATCCGACATCGGGCGCGAACTGATTCGGGAGGACTGAATATGGCAGGCTTAACATTTGAACAAGCCGTTTCCAACATCATCGGTATGAAAGGCGAAATCGTCCGCGCCTTGGGCGAAACCTTTGTGATGGTCGGGCTGTCCACCACGTTTGCCGTCATCTTCGGCACGCTGCTGGGCGTGCTGCTCTTCGTAACCTCCAGCCGCCAACTGCATTACAACAAGCCGGTGAACTTCCTGCTCGACAACCTCGTCAACCTCATGCGCGCCTTCCCCTTCGTCATCCTGATGATTGCGATGATACCCGCCACACGCGTCATCGTCGGCAGCACCATCGGTCCGGTTGCCGCCTCGCTGGTGTTGAGCGTGTCGGGATTGTTTTATTTTGCCCGTTTGGTGGAACAAAACCTGCGCGAAGTCCCCAAAGGCGTGATTGAAGCCGCCGCCGCTATGGGTGCGCCGCCGGTTGCCATCATCCGCAAAGTCCTCTTAAACGAAGCGCGCGCGGGTATGGTTTCCAGCATTACCGTGCTTGCCATCGGGCTTTTGTCATACAGCGCGGCGGCAGGGATGATAGGCGGCGGCGGCTTGGGCGACCTCGCCATCCGCTACGGCTACTACCGCTACCAAACCGAAGTCATCGTCTTCATCGTCGCCCTCCTCGTGCTGCTGGTCATCCTGATTCAAAGCACCGGCAACGCGTTGGCGCGGAAATTGGACAAACGTTAAACCCGAATGCCGTCTGAACGCCAAAAACCCCACCGCTATCCGAAAAATGCTATAAAATCCCCTGTTCGCGGCAAATGCCGTCTGAACGCCGAATCCGGACGGCAGGACTTCTTGCCCGTCATTTTTGTTTGAAACCGCCACAACATCAGGAGAAAATATGAAAACCTTCTTCAAAACCCTTTCCGCCGCCGCACTCGCGCTCATCCTCGCCGCCTGCGGCGGCCAACAGGACAGCGCGCCCGCCGCATCCGCTTCTGCCGCCGCCGACAACGGCGCGGCGAAAAAAGAAATCGTCTTCGGCACGACCGTCGGCGACTTCGGCGATATGGTCAAAGAACAAATCCAACTCGAGTTGGAGAAAAAAGGCTACACCGTCAAATTGGTCGAGTTTACCGACTATGTGCGCCCGAATCTGGCATTGGCTGAGGGTGAGTTGGACATCAACGTCTTCCAACACAAACCCTATCTTGACGATTTCAAAAAAGAACACAATCTGGACATCACCGAAGCCTTCCAAGTGCCGACCGCGCCTTTGGGACTGTATCCGGGCAAACTGAAATCGCTGGAAGAAGTCAAAGACGGCAGCACCGTATCCGCGCCCAACGACCCGTCCAACTTCGCACGCGCCTTGGTGATGCTGAACGAACTGGGTTGGATTAAACTCAAAGACGGCATCAATCCGCTGACTGCATCCAAAGCGGATATTGCCGAAAACCTGAAAAACATCAAAATCGTCGAGCTTGAAGCTGCGCAACTGCCGCGCAGCCGTGCCGACGTGGATTTTGCCGTCGTCAACGGCAACTACGCCATAAGCAGCGGCATGAAGCTGACCGAAGCCCTGTTCCAAGAGCCGAGCTTTGCTTATGTCAACTGGTCTGCCGTCAAAACCGCTGACAAAGACAGCCAATGGCTTAAAGACGTAACCGAGGCCTATAACTCCGACGCGTTCAAAGCCTACGCGCACAAACGCTTCGAGGGCTACAAATACCCTGCCGCATGGAATGAAGGCGCAGCCAAATAAGGCCGTTGTATAAAATGATGCCGTCTGAACCGTATCCGTGTTCAGACGGCATTTTTGTCCTTTAGTCCGCTATCCCTTGCCATTCCGCCGAATCCGGCGTATCGATTCCGAAAAGCGACAAAGCGTGTGCAACACTGTGTGTAACAATATCGTCTGCAGTTTGCGGTTTGCGGTACATCGCAGGAACAGGGGGAAACACCACGCCGCCCATTTCTGTTACCCGTTTCATATTCTCCAGATGAGCAAGGTTCAACGGTGCTTCGCGGACCATCAGTACCAGCCGCCGCCTTTCCTTCAAAACTACATCCGCCGCACGTGTCAGCAGATTGTCGCCGAAGCCGTGCGCGACAGAGGCAAGCGTCCGCATCGAACAGGGTGCAACCAGCATCCCGTCCGTTTTAAACGTACCGCTGGCAATGCATGCCCCGATATTGCCAATCGGATGGACGAAGTCGGCCAAGGCATATACTTCGTCTTTCGTATAATCCGTTTCCGAAGTCCGGGCCATCTCCGCACCTTTCGATACCACAAGGTGCGTTTCGACATCTTGCGTAAGCAGAAGCCGCAATGCCTTAATGCCGTAAGCAAAGCCGCTTGCCCCGCTGATGCCGACAATCAATCGTCGAGTCATCATCCGCCTTTCCGTTATGCCGCTGGCAGCGGCAAAGCGGTTATTATAGTGAAAAAAAACGATTCGAGATAAACACGGATACAAATTGTCGGCAACACTCAATATCCGATAAAATATCGACTTTATCATTACATTTGAACACGTAAGGGAGAAAGGCATGGCAAAAGTAAAAGGCGGATTGGGGCGCGGTTTGGATTCGCTGCTCGCCAACGGCGCAGACAACAGCAGCGGCGACCGATTGACCACGGTTGCAGTTAAAGATATCCAGCCCGGCCGCTATCAGGCGCGTGTTCAAATCGATGACGAAGCCTTGCAGGAGCTGGCGGATTCGATTAAAGCACAGGGCGTGATACAGCCCGTCATTGTGCGGGAACACGGTTTGTCCCGGTACGAACTGATTGCAGGGGAGCGGCGATGGCGCGCCTCCCAGCTTGCCGGCCTGACCGAAATCCCCGTCGTTATCAAGACTATCAGCGACGAAACCGCACTGGCCATGGGGTTGATAGAAAACCTTCAGCGAGAGAATCTCAACCCTATCGAAGAAGCGCAGGGGTTGAAACGTCTTGCCGACGAGTTCGGACTGACCCACGAAACCATAGCCAAAGCCGTCGGTAAAAGCCGAAGTGCGATTTCCAACAGCCTGCGCCTTTTAAGCCTGCCCGAACCCGTGCAGGAAATGCTTTACCAACGCCGCCTCGAAATGGGACACGCCCGCGCACTGCTGACCCTGCCCGTCGTAGAACAGCTCGAGTTGGCGCAAAAGGCTGTCAAAAACGGCTGGTCGGTGCGCGAAGTCGAACGCCGCAGCCAAGTCGCCCTTCAAAACAAACGTCCCGAGTCCAAAAAAACTGCCGCCGCAGATATCGGCCGCCTGAATGATTTGCTGACTGAAAAACTGGGTGTCAACGCTGAAGTCAAAACCGTTAACCACAAAAAAGGCAGGATTGTCCTGTATTTCGATACGCCCGAAACGTTCGGCCACCTGTTGGAGCAGTTGGGAATAGATTACCAGCCTTAATTTTGCGCAATATGCCGTCTGAAATATAAGATGTAAAGAAATTGCGGACAAACTCCCCGATATCCTGTAATCATATGTAATATGTGTTAGAATAGCGGAGTTGGATTTTGGGGAGTCGCTTGTCTGTATCGGCGGCGAGTTTCACAAAGATTAACATATTGCTTGACGTAAGAAGGCTTCTAAATTATATTAGCCGCGCCTCAAATCCGAGGCGGAATCATTCTTTTTTATGAAGCAGATTATTATCCTGCAATTTGCAGTATTATCCGTATGTTCCCTAGTTTCCCTTGTTATATGGGGGTATTCGGGGTTTCTATCGGCAATCGGCGGCGGCCTGTCCTATCTGCTTCCCACGCTTGTTGCAGTTTTACTTTTAAAACTTTTCAGTGGGGATCCCTTTCTCCAAAGCAGGATGTACATCTTCGGAGAGATTTTAAAAGTAGTGCTGTCGCTGTTGTCTATGCTTGCCGTATTTGCAATATGGCATCAATCGCTGGTGTTCGCCCCGTTTCTGATGGGGCTACTCGGTGTCAGCCATCTGGTTTTTTTAGTATTGTTGAGAGTGAAAGATTATGGCAGGTGAAACCATTACCGCTGCCGACTACATCAAGCACCACTTGCAGAGCTTGACCAGTTTGTCGGATGTTACTCAGGGTCAGGGACTGAAAAACATTGCTGATTTTTCGTTTATTAACCTTGATGCCGTCTTTTTTGCCGCCCTGTTGGGCGTAATCGGCAGCTTCCTGTTGTGGCGTGGTGCAAAAAAAGCAACGGCAGGCGTTCCTGGGCGTTTTCAGGCTGCAGTGGAAATCTTGTTCGAGTTTGTGGACGATATGTGTAAGAGCATCATCCACAATGAACAGTCTAGAAAAGCCATTGCCCCTTTGGGTTTGACGCTGTTTGTCTGGATTTTCCTGATGAACGCGATGGATATGCTGCCGGTCGATTTGCTGCCGATGGTATGGCAGGGCATTACCGGCAACCATCACGCCTTGTTGCGCGTCGTACCGACTGCCGATTTGAACACCACTTTGGCACTTGCTGTCGGCGTGTTGCTGATTTGTATCTATTACAACATCAAAATCAAAGGATTGGGCGGCTGGTTTCACGAGTTGTTCAGTGCGCCGTTCGGTGCAAAACTCGCACCTGCGAACTTCCTGCTGAATTTGGTCGAGTTTCTTTCTAAAACCGTATCCCACGGTATGCGGTTGTTCGGCAATATGTATGCGGGCGAATTGGTATTCTTGCTGATAGCCTTGCTTGGCGGTGCTTGGGCGGCTTCCGGCAGCGTCGAAGTCATGGATCCGATTCTGTTTGTCTTCCACATTATTGCCGGTTTGGCATGGGCGATTTTCCATATTTTGGTGATTACCCTGCAGGCGTTTATTTTCATGGCGTTGGCGTTCGTCTATATCGGGCAGGCGCACGATGCACACTGATTTTCCCAAGTAGTTTGTTTTTTGTAGTTTAACCTTTGTTTCTTTAAGGAGTTTAAAATGGGTTTGATTGCTATCGCATGTGGTTTGATCGTTGCTCTGGGTGCGTTGGGTGCCTCTATCGGCATCGCAATGGTCGGTTCTAAATACTTGGAATCTTCTGCCCGCCAGCCCGAACTGATCGGTCCGCTGCAAACCAAGCTGTTCCTGATTGCCGGTTTGATTGATGCGGCCTTCTTGATCGGTGTGGCTATTGCCCTGTTGTTCGCCTTCGTTAACCCGTTTGGTACTGGTGCTGCGTAATCAAGGCGGAGAAATC
The DNA here is from genome assembly GCF_047915665.1 of Neisseria sp. LACPHL-SPEC-2024-00856. Lineage (NCBI taxonomy): Bacteria > Pseudomonadati > Pseudomonadota > Betaproteobacteria > Neisseriales > Neisseriaceae > Neisseria > Neisseria sp. LACPHL-SPEC-2024-00856. The sequence goes on along the minus strand of NZ_JBLRPR010000004.1, from coordinate 99,233 downwards.
CGTTCAGATACAGGCTTACCGTCTGTTTGATTAACCCCAATACGAAGGTTAAGTAACGTGAATATCAATGCAACATTATTCGCTCAAATCATCGTCTTTTTCGGTTTGGTATGGTTTACCATGAAATTTGTGTGGCCGCCGATTGCAAAAGCTTTGGATGAGCGTGCTGCAAAAATCGCCGAGGGCTTGGCTGCCGCCGAGCGCGGTAAGAGCGATTTTGAGCAGGCAGAGAAAAAAGTTGCAGAACTTATGGTCGAAGGGCGTAATCAGGTTTCCGAAATGGTTGCCAACGCCGAAAAACGTGCCGCCAAAATTGTCGAAGAAGCCAAAGAACAGGCTTCTTCCGAGGCGGCGCGCATTACAGCTCAGGCAAAGGCCGATGTGGAGCAGGAATTGTTCCGCGCACGCGAATCCCTGCGCGAGCAGGTTGCCGTGTTGGCTGTTAAAGGTGCCGAATCTATTTTGCGCAGCGAAGTCGATGCTTCCAAACACGCAAAACTGCTCGATACCCTGAAACAGGAGCTGTAATCTTATGGCAGAGTTCGCAACAATCGCCAGACCTTATGCGAAAGCATTGTTCGGTCTGGCTCAGGAAAAAAACCAAATTGAGTCTTGGTTGGGCGGACTGGAAAAACTTGCGGCGGTTGTTCAGGAAGGGAAGGTGGCTTCATTGATTGACCGTCCTGAAACGAATGCTTCAGAAAAAGCAGATATCCTCATCGATTTGGTCGGTTTGAAAGACAAGGAGTTGAAAAACTTTGTTATCGTCTTGGCCGGGCAGAAACGTTTGTCGATATTGCCGGAAGTATATGCTCAATATCAAGACTTGACCTTATCATTCAACCATATCAAATCTGCCGTCATTTACAGTGCCTATCCGTTGACCGACAAACAGGTCTGCGAGTTGGCGCAAATGCTGAATAAGCGTTTCGACAGCGAGCTGAAAATCTCTGTCGAAATCGAACCGGAGCTGATTGGCGGCATAAAAGTTGAAGTGGGTGATCAGGTTTTGGATTTGTCTGTACAAGGCAAACTGAGTACCTTGTACGCGACTATGACGAATTAGGAGAGTTTTCATGCAGCTTAATCCTGCTGAAATTAGCGATCTGATTAAAGCCAAGATCGAAAATCTGTCTGTAAATGCCGAAGTGCGTACCCGTGGTACGGTGATTTCGGTAACTGACGGTATCGTTCGCATCTATGGTTTGTCAGATGCAATGCAAGGTGAGATGCTCGAATTCCCGGGTAACACTTTCGGCTTGGCGATGAACTTGGAGCGTGATTCCGTCGGTGCCGTGGTGTTGGGCGAATACGAACATATTAAAGAAGGCGACACGGTTACCTGTACCGGCCGTATCTTGGAAGTGCCGGTCGGACGCGAACTGGTCGGACGCGTCGTTGATGCATTGGGTCGGCCTATCGACGGCAAAGGTCCGATTAATACAACTTTGACTGCTCCAATCGAAAAAATCGCGCCGGGCGTGATTGCGCGCAAATCGGTTGACCAGCCGATGCAAACCGGTCTGAAGGCGATTGACTCTATGGTTCCTGTCGGTCGTGGTCAGCGTGAGTTGATTATTGGCGACCGTCAGACAGGTAAAACGGCCGTAGCATTGGATGCCATCGTCAACCAAAAAGGTACGGGTGTTATCTGTATCTATGTCGCTATCGGTCAAAAAGCATCTTCTATTGCCAACGTGGTACGCAAATTGGAAGAGCATGGCGCGATGGAACACACGATTGTGGTTGCTGCAACTGCATCTGAAGCGGCGGCATTGCAATATATCGCACCTTATTCAGGTTGTACGATGGGTGAATTCTTCCGCGACCGTGGCGAAGATGCCTTGATTGTTTATGACGATTTGTCCAAACAGGCTGTGGCTTACCGTCAAATTTCCCTGCTTTTGCGCCGTCCGCCCGGCCGCGAAGCCTATCCCGGCGATGTGTTCTACCTGCACTCCCGTCTGTTGGAACGTGCGGCACGTGTCAATGAACACGAAGTGGAGAAATTGACCAACGGCGAAGTAAAAGGCAAAACCGGTTCTCTGACTGCTTTGCCAATTATCGAAACCCAAGCGGGCGACGTATCTGCTTTCGTTCCGACTAACGTCATTTCGATTACCGACGGTCAGATTTTCTTGGAAACCGACCTCTTCAACGCCGGTATCCGTCCTGCAATCAATGCCGGTATTTCCGTATCCCGCGTAGGCGGTGCTGCACAAACCAAAGTGATTAAAAAGCTGGGTGGCGGTATCCGTTTGGCGTTGGCACAATATCGTGAATTGGCGGCGTTCTCGCAATTTGCATCCGATTTGGATGAAGCTACGCGCAAACAATTGGAGCATGGCGAAGTCGTAACCGAACTGATGAAACAGAAACAGTTCAGTACGTTGAATACGGCTGAAATGGCTTTGACCCTTTGGGCAATCAACAACGGTTCGTATTCTGATGTTCCGGTTGCCAAAGCTCTGGCTTTTGAATCTGAATTTTTGAGCTTTGTCCGTACCCAACATCCGGAAGTTTTGGAAGCCGTCAATGCTTCAGGTGCAATGTCTGACGAGAGCGAGAAAACGCTTGAAGCAGCCATGAAATCCTTCAAATCTTCTTACGCCTATCAGGCATAAGGCTTGAAGTGAAAGGAGTCTGAAATGGCAGTAGGAAAAGAGATTCTCACCAAAATCCGCAGTGTTCAGAATACCCAAAAGATCACTAAAGCGATGCAAATGGTGTCAACCTCTAAAATGCGGAAGACTCAGGAACGGATGCGTTTGGCGCGTCCGTATGCCGAAAAAGTGCGTATGGTGATGAGCCATCTTGCGCAAACCAATACCGATCATGGTATTCCGTTACTGGAATCTCATCGGGGAATCAGATGTGTCAGTTTTATTTTGATTACGTCTGATAAGGGTTTGTGTGGCGGTTTGAACGCCAACGTACTGAAAAAGTTTTTGGCGCAAGTTCAAGAGTATCAGGAACAAGGCATCGAAGTCGAAGTCGTGTGCTTGGGCAGTAAAGGTTTGGCCGCTTGCCAAAGCATTGGTTTGAACGTTATTGCCAGTGCAGCCAATTTGGGCGATACCCCGAAAATGGAAGCGTTGCTCGGCCCTTTGACCGAAATCTTCCGGCGTTATGAGAAACATGAATTAGACCGTATCCATATGGTTTATTCGCGTTTCATCAATACGATGCGCCAAGAGCCGCGTATGGAGGTTTTGCTGCCCATCGGCGAAAACGTTATTGACGACGAAGCAGGCCATTCTTCATTTACTTGGGAATACCTCTACGAGCCGAGCCCTGTCGCCGTATTGGAATATTTGGTTCGCCGCTATTTGGAGTCTGTGGTTTATCAGGCATTGAGCGACAACATGGCATCCGAACAAGCCGCGCGTATGGTAGCGATGAAAGCCGCAACCGACAACGCAGGCAATGCCATCAAAGAATTGCGCCTGGTGTACAACAAATCGCGCCAAGCCGCGATTACCACGGAATTGTCAGAAATTGTAGCAGGTGCGGCGGCAGTTTGATGCCGTCTGAAGCCTGAACAGGAAATTAGGATACGATAATGAGCCAAGGCAAAATCGTGCAAGTTATTGGTGCGGTGGTTGACGTGGAATTTCCACGCGATGCGATTCCGCATGTTTACGATGCCCTGAAATTGGACGAGAACGGTCTGACCCTGGAAGTCCAACAGCTTCTGGGTGACGGCGTTGTCCGTACTATTGCAATGGGTAGTTCAGACGGCCTGAAACGCGGCATGTCTGTCAGCAATACCGGTGCGCCAATCACTGTGCCGGTAGGTAAAGGTACATTGGGTCGTATTGTCGACGTATTGGGTACGCCTGTTGATGAAGCAGGTCCGATCGATACCGACAAGAGCCGCGCCATTCACCAAACTGCTCCGAAATTCGACGAGTTGTCTGCAACTACCGAATTGTTGGAAACCGGTATTAAAGTGATCGACTTGCTGTGTCCGTTTGCTAAGGGCGGTAAAGTAGGTCTGTTCGGTGGTGCCGGTGTAGGCAAAACCGTGAACATGATGGAATTGATTAACAACATCGCCAAAGCGCACAGCGGTCTGTCCGTGTTCGCAGGTGTGGGTGAGCGTACCCGTGAAGGTAACGACTTCTACCACGAGATGAAAGATTCCAACGTATTGGATAAAGTGGCCATGGTGTATGGTCAAATGAACGAACCTCCGGGCAACCGTCTGCGCGTTGCTTTGACCGGTTTGACTATGGCCGAATACTTCCGTGACGAAAAAGACGAAAACGGTAAAGGCCGCGACGTATTGTTCTTCGTCGACAACATCTACCGTTACACTCTGGCCGGTACCGAAGTATCTGCACTGTTGGGCCGTATGCCTTCTGCAGTGGGTTACCAACCGACATTGGCTGAAGAAATGGGTCGTTTGCAAGAGCGTATTACCTCTACCCAAACCGGCTCCATTACTTCCATCCAAGCCGTATATGTACCTGCGGATGACTTGACTGACCCGTCTCCAGCGACAACTTTCGCCCACTTGGACGCAACCGTCGTATTGAGCCGTGATATTGCATCTTTGGGTATTTACCCAGCAGTTGACCCGCTTGACTCTACTTCACGCCAATTGGATCCGATGGTATTGGGTCAAGAGCACTACGACGTAGCGCGCGGTGTACAGTCTACTCTGCAAAAATACAAAGAATTGCGCGACATTATCGCCATTCTGGGTATGGACGAATTGTCTGACGAAGACAAACTGACTGTAATGCGTGCCCGTAAAATCCAACGCTTCCTGTCTCAACCGTTCCACGTTGCCGAAGTGTTTACAGGTTCTCCAGGCAAATATGTCGCTCTGCGCGATACCATTGCCGGCTTCAAAGCCATCTTGAACGGCGAATACGACCATCTGCCCGAACAGGCATTCTACATGGTCGGCAGCATCGAAGAAGCGGTTGAGAAAGCGAAAACCTTAAACTGAGGAGGTCGACATGAGCGTCATGCAAGTTGAAGTGGTCAGTAGCGAGCAAAACATCTATTCGGGCGAAGCCAGCTTTGTAGTGGTTCCGACCGTTCAAGGTGAGCTTGGTATTTACCCGCGACACGAGCCGATTATGAGTTTGGTGCGGCCGGGGGCTTTGCGTTTGACTGTTCCCGGCGAGGATAAAGAGGTTTTGGTTGCTGTTTCCGGTGGTGTTTTGGAAGTTCAACCTGATAAAGTTACCGTTTTGGCGGACGTTGCCGTCCGTAGTGCAGAGATGGATCAGGCACGTGCGGAAGAGGCGAAAAAAGCTGCCGAAGTCGGCATCTCTCAAGCCAAAGACAACAAGGATTTGGCGGAGGCGCACAAGGCATTGGCTGCCGCAATTGCACAGCTCAAGACTTTGGACTATATCCGTTCGCACAAGAAATAAACTTGTTTGGTTTGGAAAAGCACGGCCGTTTGACCGTGCTTTTTATTTTTCCAAGTTTTGAAAATATCATGTATGCCGTGTTTTCAAATCAGTCTGTCTTTGAGATAAACCTATCCAAACAGCAATGGAAACAGTAAAATAAAACCTTTATTTTATCGAACAATAAGTCATGCTCACCTTCCAACAAATCATCTTCAAACTGCAAACATTCTGGGCAGACAAAGGCTGCACCGTCATCCAACCTTTCGATATGGAAGTCGGCGCAGGTACTTCCCACCCCGCCACCTGCCTGCGCGCACTCGGCCCCGAGCCTTGGTTTGCCGCCTACGTCCAACCCAGCCGCCGCCCTAAAGACGGTCGCTACGGCGACAACCCCAACCGCCTGCAACACTATTACCAATTCCAAGTCGCCCTCAAACCCGCCCCCGCCAATATCCAAGACCTCTATCTCGACTCCCTGCGCGAATTGGGCATCGACCCCAAAGTGCACGACATCCGCTTCGTTGAAGACGACTGGGAAAACCCCACCCTCGGCGCATGGGGCTTGGGCTGGGAAGTTTGGCTCAACGGCATGGAAGTAACACAGTTTACCTATTTCCAACAAGTCGGCGGCATCGACTGCACGCCCGTACTCGGCGAAATTACCTACGGCATCGAACGCTTGGCGATGTACCTGCAAGGCGTGGAAAACGTCTATGACCTCGTTTGGGCAAAAACGCCGGACGGCAATACCGTAAGCTACGGCGACGTGTACCACCAAAACGAAGTCGAACAATCCACCTACAACTTCGAATACAGCGATGCCGATTGGCTGCTGCGCCAGTTCAACGACTACGAAGCACAAGCCAAACGCCTGCTTGCCGAAGAAAACGTCAGCCTTGCCCTGCCTGCCTACGAGCTCGTCCTCAAAGCGGGGCATACGTTCAACCTTTTAGATGCACGCGGCGCGATTTCCGTAACCGAACGCGCCACCTACATCGGGCGCATCCGCGCGTTGAGCCGCGCCGTGGCGCAAAAATATGTCGAAAGCCGCGAAAAACTGGGCTTTCCCTTAATGAAGGCAAATGCCGCCTAGGGGGCAGGCGATTTTTTACGTTCGGGCGGCCCGATATGGTATCCGTCCGTAAACCATTATATATTTTAGGAAAATCATGCCTGTCTATTTCCGCACCCCAAGCAGGAAACGCCTGCACAAAATGAACCGCCGCCAGCATAAAAAGCTGCATTTGGGCGAGTTTCAAACATTGATTTTCGGCGTTCAAGGCAGTTTGCACCAAGCTGAGGACGATGCCGAAGCGTTCGACCGCTTTATGGACGAGCTGATTGCGTATCTTGTGGTAAACGGCTTGGAAATGGCGGGCGGGGGCGATTGTGGCGATTTTTCGTGCCTGTTTCAAAAATCCGGTGCCCGAAGCTTGGGAGAAACCGAGAAAAAAGCCATTATCTCTTGGCTGGCAGACCGCGAAGATGTTGCCACTTTGTACGCCACCCCGCTGGTTGACGGTTTTTATGGGGATGACGGCTGGGAAAATTACAGCGAAACCTATAAACAGGCAGATTAACCAAATTCAAAGAAAGCCGAATGATGACCCAAACCCTTTTAATCGAACTCCTTACCGAAGAACTCCCGCCCAAAGCCCTGAATAATCTGGGCAACCACTTCGCCGCTTCCGTTGCCGAAGGCTTGGAAAAAGCGCAACTGGTTGACGGCGCAGCCGAATTTACAGCTTATGCCTCGCCGCGCCGTTTGGCGGTTCAAGTCAAAAACGTCAAAGCCGTTCAGGCAGATCAAAAAATCGTGAAAAAAGGCCCTGCCGTGGCGAATGCCGTAAAAGACGGTGCGCCGACCAAGGCTTTGGAAGGTTTTGCACGCGGTGCCGGGGCGAAAATCGAAGATTTGACCATCGTCCACGACGGCAAGCAGGATGTGTATGCCTACGAATACGTCCAAACCGGCAAGCCGTTGGGCGGACTTTTGGAAGACATTATCAATCAAGCCGTTAAGAAACTGCCGATTCCAAAAGTGATGCGTTGGGGCAGCAGTACGTTTACCTTCGTGCGCCCCGTCCACGGGCTGATTGTGCTGCACGGCGGCGACATCGTAAACGTCAGCGTTTTGGGTCTGCAAAGCAGCAATCAAACCTTGGGACACCGCTTCCTCTCCGACGGCGAAATCATCATTGAAAACGCCGACAGCTACGCCGAACAAATGCGCGAACAAGGCAAAGTCGTCGCTTCGTTTGCCGAGCGCAAAGCCGCGATTCAGACGGCATTGGAAGGGCAGGCGCGTCGTCTGAACGCGACCGTTGCCGCCGATGAAGCATTGCTGGACGAAGTAACCGCGCTGGTCGAATACCCCGTTGTTTTGGAAGCCGGTTTTGAGGAACACTTCCTCGCCGTGCCGCAGGAATGCCTGATTCTGACGATGCAGCAAAACCAAAAATACTTCCCGCTGCTTGACCAAAACGGCAAGCTGATGAACCGCTTCCTGCTGGTTTCCAACCTGCAAACCGAAGATCCGTCGCACATCATCCGAGGCAACGAACGCGTCTTGCGCGCGCGCCTGTCTGATGCCGAGTTCTTCTACAAACAAGACCAAAAAGCGACTCTGGAAAGCCGCCTGCCCAAGCTGGCAAACGTGGTGTACCACAACAAAATCGGTTCGCAAGCCGAACGTATCGAACGCTTGCAAAGCATCGCCGCCCATATCGCCAAAGCATTGGGTGCGGATGCCGCCGCCGCCGAACGCGCTGCGCGTTTGGCAAAAGCCGACTTAGTAACCGAAATGGTCGGCGAGTTCCCCGAACTGCAAGGCACGATGGGCAAATACTACGCCCGCTTGGACGGCGAAACCGAAGAAATTACCGAAGCCGTCGAGCAGCACTATCAGCCGCGTTTTGCCGGCGACAATCTGCCGAATGGCAAAGTTGCCACCGCCGTGGCACTGGCCGACAAACTAGAAACCTTGGTCGGTATTTGGGGCATCGGTCTGATTCCTACCGGCGATAAAGACCCCTACGCCCTGCGCCGCGCCGCCTTGGGTATTTTGCGGATGCTGATGCAGTACGGTTTGGACGTGAACGAACTGATTCAGACGGCATTCGACAGCTTCCCCAAAGGTTTGCTCAACGAGAAAACGCCGTCTGAAACCGCCGACTTTATGCAGGCGCGCCTTGCCGTGTTGCTGCAAAACGATTATCCGCAAGACATCGTTGCCGCCGTACTCGCCAAACAGCCGCGCCGTTTGGACGATTTGACCGCCAAACTGCAGGCTGTCGCCGCATTCAAACAACTGCCCGAAGCCGCCGCGCTCGCCGCCGCCAACAAACGCGTGCAAAACCTGCTGAAAAAAGCCGATGCCGCGTTGGGCGAAGTCGATGAAAGCCTGCTGCAACAGGATGAAGAAAAAGCCCTCTTTGCCGCCGCACAAGGCTTGCAGCCGAAAATTGCCGCCGCCGTCGCCGAAGGCAATTTTCAAACTGCTTTGTCCGAACTGGCTTCCGTCAAACCGCAAGTCGATGCATTCTTTGACGGCGTGATGGTAATGGCGGAAGATGCCGCCGTAAAACAAAACCGCCTGAACCTGCTGAACCGCTTGGCAGAGCAAATGAACGCGGTAGCCGACATCGCGCTTTTGGGCGAGTAACCGTTGTACAGTCCAAATGCCGTCTGAAGCCTTCAGACGGCATCGTGCCTATCGGGAGAATAAATTGCAGCCTTTAGTCAGCGTATTGATTTGCGCCTACAACGTAGAAAAATATTTCGCCCAATCATTAGCCGCCGTCGTGAATCAAACTTGGCGCAACTTGGAGATTTTGATTGTCGATGACGGCTCGACAGACGGTACGCTTGCCATTGCCAAGGATTTTCAAAAGCGGGACAGCCGTATCAAAATCCTTGCACAAGCTCAAAATTCCGGCCTGATTCCCTCTTTAAACATCGGGCTGGACGAATTGGCAAAGTCAGGAATGGGGGAATATATTGCACGCACCGATGCCGACGATATTGCCGCCCCCGACTGGATTGAGAAAATCGTGGGCGAGATGGAAAAAGACCGCAGCATCATCGCAATGGGCGCGTGGCTGGAAGTTTTGTCGGAAGAAAAGGACGGCAACCGGCTGGCGCGGCACCACGAACACGGCAAAATTTGGAAAAAGCCGACCCGGCACGAAGACATCGCCGCCTTTTTCCCTTTTGGCAACCCCATACACAACAACACGATGATTATGAGGCGCAGCGTCATTGACGGCGGTTTGCGTTACAACACCGAGCGGGATTGGGCGGAAGATTACCAATTTTGGTACGATGTCAGCAAATTGGGCAGGCTGGCTTATTATCCCGAAGCCTTGGTCAAATACCGCCTTCACGCCAATCAGGTTTCATCCAAATACAGCATCCGCCAACACGAAATCGCGCAAGGCATCCAAAAAACCGCCAGAAACGATTTTTTGCAGTCTATGGGTTTTAAAACCCGGTTCGACAGCCTTGAATACCGCCAAATAAAAGCAGTAGCGTATGAATTGCTGGAGAAACATTTGCCGGAAGAAGATTTTGAACGCGCCCGCCGGTTTTTGTATCAATGTTTCAAACGGACGGACACGCCGCCCGCCGGCGTGTGGCTGGATTTTGCGGCAGACGGCAGGATGCGGCGGCTGTTTACCTTGAGGCAATACTTCGGCATTTTGCACCGATTGTTGAAAAACCGTTGAAAAACGCCGCTTTATCCAACAGACAAAAAACAGGATAAATCATGCAAAACCACGTTATCAGCCTGGCTTCCGCCGCAGAACGCAGGGCGCACATTGCCGATACCTTCGGCGCGCGCGGCATCCCGTTTCAGTTTTTCGACGCACTGATGCCGTCTGAAAGGCTGGAACAGGCAATGGCGGAACTCGTACCCGGTTTGTCGGCGCACCCCTATTTGAGCGGAGTGGAAAAAGCCTGCTTTATGAGCCACGCCGTATTGTGGAAACAGGCATTGGATGAAGGTCTGCCGTATATCGCCGTATTTGAGGACGACGTTTTACTCGGCGAAGGCGCGGAGAAATTCCTTGCCGAAGACGCTTGGCTGCAAGAACGCTTTGACCCCGATTCCGCCTTTATCGTCCGCTTGGAAACGATGTTTATGCACGTACTGACCTCGCCCTCCGGCGTGGCGGACTACTGCGGGCGCGCCTTTCCGCTGTTGGAAAGCGAACACTGGGGGACGGCGGGCTATATCATTTCCCGAAAGGCGATGCGTTTCTTTTTGGACAGGTTTGCCGTTTTGCCGTCCGAACGCCTGAAGGCGGTGGATTGGATGCTGTTCAGCAGTTTTCTCGACAAAGGGGGGATGACGGTTTGCCAACTGACCCCTGCCTTGTGCATCCAAAGCGAAACCCTGCCCAGCCAACTGAAAAACGGCAGGCAGGAATCGCACCGCAACCGCCGCTCCCCGAAGGTTTTGTTGAAACGCGCTTTGGGAAAAATCGGCAGGGAAATCGAAAGGGCGAGAGAACGGAAACGTCAGAAAAAATTGGAAAAACAACTTGGGCGGCACGTCGTCCCGTTTGAATAGGTTTTGGCCTTTCCTTATTTGGCGGGTGTGCGCTGTCCCTAAATTTATGTCGGGGAATCCGGTTTGTTCGGTTTCGCTTGTTTTAAGTTTCGGGTAACTTCCACTTCGTCATTCCCGCGAAAGTGGGAATCCGGTTCGTTGAGTTTCAGTCATTTCCGATAAATCACCGCAACGTTAAATTTCTAGATTCCCGCTTTCGCGGGAATGACGGCGGAGAGGGTTTGTTATTTCGGATAAATCCCTGTCGTTTTTCGTTTCTAGATTCCCGCTTTCGCGGGAATGACGGTGGGGGGATTTCTGTTTTTCCGAAACGTTAAATTTCTAGATTCCCGCTTTCGCGGGAATGACGACACGGGAAATCTTATTTGAACCTACTATATCTTAATCGGCTGCAAAATGCCGTCTGAACGGGTTTTAGACGGCATTTCTGTTTATACAAAATCGCCCCAAAGCGTCTGCATCGCGGCGATGGCGGCGAGTGGGGCGGTTTCGGTGCGCAGGATGCGTTTGCCCAATGTTACGGCTTGGAAGCCGGCTTCAAATGCCTGTTGTTCTTCCTGTTCTGTCCAGCCGCCTTCAGGCCCGACCATAAAGACGATTGCGCCGGACGGTTGGCGGATGTCGCCGAGTTTGCGGGCGCGGTTGATGCTCATAATCAGCTTGGTGCTTTCAGACGGCATTTTGTCGAGTGCTTCACGGTAGCCGATGATGGGCAGTACGGGGGGAACGGTGTTTCTGCCGCTCTGTTCGCACGCGGAGATGACGATTTCTTGCCAGCGTGCGAGGCGTTTGGCGGCGCGTTCCCCATCGAGGCGGACGATGCAGCGTTCGCTGATGACGGGCTGTATGGCGGTTACGCCGAGTTCGACGCTTTTTTGCAGGGTGAAATCCATGCGATCGCCGGAGGAGATGGATTGTATCAGTGTGATGTTGAGCGGGGACTCGTTGTCGGTTGTGTCTTCGTGCAGGATTTCGGCTTCGGCGCGGCGTTTTTCCAAAACGGTCAGCCGTGCGGCATGTGCCTTGCCTTTGCCGTCGAAGAGGGTGATGTTTTCGTTGGGGCGGACGCGCAGGACGTTGAGGTGGCGGACGATGTTGTCGGGCAGGGCGACGGTTTGTCCGACGGAAAGGTTTTCGGGTAGGTGGAATCGGGGCATAGTTTTTGGCGGTTCGGACGGTTATAATCCGTCGCAGCGGCGTGATGGAAACGGACATTATACGTTCGCGCGCCGCAAGTTCAAAATATGAGGACAGTAGGAAGTGTTGCACCGTTTGCAGAAAGTCGTGCGCCATATCGCGCAAACCGAAATTATGCCGCGTTTTTTGAATACGCCGTCTTGCCGCAAGGAAGACGGTTCGATGTTGAGCGAGGCGGACATTGCCGCGCAGACGGCTTTTGCCGCCGCGTTGCCGCTTCTGATCGATTGCCCGATGTTGGGCGAGGAAATGTCGCGGCAGGAACAGTCGGCTTTGTGGGAACAATATTCGGGGGAAAAGGGGCTGTGGATTGTCGATCCGATAGACGGGACAAACAATTTTGTCAACGGGCTGCCGCATTTTGCCGTGTCGGTGGCGTTTGTCCGCAACGGGCGCGCCGAATTGGGTGTGATTTACAATCCGGTCAGCGGCGAATGTTTTTATGCCGAACGGGGGCAGGGTGCGTTTTTAAACGGGACGCGCCTGCCTTTGCGTTTGGTCGAAAAAAAACTCAATGAGGCGATTGCGGGTGTGGAAATCAAATATCTGCGTTCCGGCAAGCTGTCCAGCCGGATGAGCACGCTCGCGCCTTTCGGGACGATACGCAGTATGGGCAGCAGTACGCTGGACTGGTGTTATCTGGCGTGCGGGCGTTACGATGTTTATGTCCACGGCGGGCAGAAGCTGTGGGACTATGCTGCGGGTGCGTTGATTTTTGAGGAGGCGGGCGGCAGGCTGACGACTTTGGAAGGCGACGGGTTTTGGAGTGGTGAACACGTGTTCAAACGCTCGGTCGTTGCCGCGCTCGAACCGAAGCTGTTTGAACGCTGGGTCGGGTGGATACGGGAAAACCAATAGGTTTCAACAGGTTTGTTAATATATTTTCACGATTAACGTTTCTTAACATTAATTCGGGTACAATCCCTTCCGCTGATTACCGCTGTCGTTTCTCCCTTTTCGGCAGTGCAGCAAGTAAGACGTTTTCCCGCAATGTATTGACCATTCATACTTACCCTTGGTATGAATGGTTTTTTTTGCGCGTTGAAAATGCCGTCTGAACGTTCAGACGGCATTTTTATGCGACAGGTTGCAGATATTTGCCGCAGCAGGCTTTGAATTTTTTGCCCGATCCGCAAATGCAGGGTTGTTTCATCGCAGGATGCGGAACAGTCGGATCGATGAAATACCATTGTCCGCCGATGTTGACGAAGCCGGACAGTTCGTGATGTGCGGATCGGTGTTGTCCGTCTTGGAAGTAGGCTTCAAATTCGACTTGGGCGTGCTGTTTGCCGAAGTTGCGGTGTGCGATGATGTTCAAACCCAGCCATTCGGTTTCTCTGCTCCACTGCATCAGTTCGGCGGTATTGAGGAATGCTTGTTGTGCCGGAACGGTAGTAGTGATGATGTAGTCGATAAGGTGCAGCACATACGCGCTGTACCGCGAACGCATGAGGGCTTCGGCGGTGGGCGGCAGGATTTGGCGCAGATGAAGTGGACGGCAGCAGCCGGCATAGCTTGTGCCTGAGCCGCATGGGCAGGGCGGGGTGTGGTGTGTGTTCATTTTGCCTGAGAATGCAAATGCCGTCTGAAAGGGCTTCAGACGGCATGGTTGAAAAAGTTGTCTGTTAAGGCATCAGCATGCCGCCGTTGACGTGCAGCGTTTGACCGGTAATGTATTTTGCCTGATCGGAAGCGAGGAACAGAACCGCATCGGCGATGTCTTGCGCGTCGCCGAATCTGCCCAAGGCAGTTTGGGCGGTAAAGGTTTGGCGGGTTTCTTCCGGCAGGGCGCGGGTCATGTCGGTATCGATAAAGCCGGGGGCGACGCAGTTGACGGTAATGCCGCGGCTGCCGACTTCGCGCGCCATGGATTTGGAGAAACCGATTAAGCCTGCTTTTGCCGCGGCATAGTTGGTTTGACCGGCATTGCCCATTACGCCGACGACGGATGTGATGTTGATGATACGGCCGGCGCGCTGCTTCATCATGCCGCGCAAGACGGCTTTGGAGGCGCGGAAGACGGATTTTAGGTTGACCTGCATGATGTCGTCCCACTCTTCTTCTTTCATACGCATCAAGAGGTTGTCGCGGGTGATACCGGCGTTGTTGACCAGAATATCCAGCTTGCCGAACGCTTTTTCGATGTCGGCAATCAGGCTTTCGATGGTTTCAGGTTCGGCGGAATCCAATGCACGACCTTCGCCGCCCCATTGCGCCAACCGCCCGCTAATCGCCGCAGCCCCGCTTTCGCTAGTCGCCGTACCGATGACTTTGGCACCGGCTGCCGCCAGCGTGTCGGCAATCGCTGCACCGATACCGCGCGATGCGCCTGTTACCAAAGCGATTTTGCCGCTTAAATCTTGTGTACTCATGTCTTTTCCTTTTTTCCGATAATCGAAGGACTGCGCCGGACGGTGCAGCCCTGTTTGCTGTTTATTCCCACTCGATGGTGGCAGGCGGTTTGCCGCTGACATCGTACACCACGCGGTTGATGCCTTTGACTTCGTTGATGATGCGGTTGGACACTTTGCCCAACAAGGAATACGGCAGTTCCGCCCAATGCGCGGTCATGAAGTCGCTGGTGATGACGGCGCGCAGTGCGACGACGTAATCGTAAGTACGGCCGTCGCCCATCACGCCGACGGATTTCACAGGCAGGAATACGGCAAAGGCTTGGCTGGTCAGGTCGTACCAAGATGTGCCGTTTTCATCGGTAGTATTGCGCAATTCTTGGATGAAAATATCGTCTGCCTGACGGAGCAAGTCAGCGTATTCTTTTTTCACTTCGCCCAAGATGCGTACGCCCAAACCGGGGCCGGGGAACGGATGGCGGTACACCATTTCGCGCGGCAAGCCCAAAGCAACGCCGAGTTCGCGCACTTCGTCTTTAAACAAGTCGCGTAAAGGCTCAAGCAGCTTGAGCTTCATGTTTTCGGGCAGGCCGCCGACGTTGTGGTGCGATTTGATGGCGTGGGCTTTTTTGGTTTTCGCGCCTGCGGATTCGATTACGTCAGGGTAAATCGTGCCTTGCGCCAGCCATTTGGCGTTGGTGAGTTTTTTCTCTTCGGCATCAAATACTTCGATAAATTCCGCGCCGATGATTTTGCGTTTTTTCTCGGGGTCGGTAACGCCGGCGAGTTTCGCCATAAACTGCCCTTCGGCATCGACGTGAATCACTTTCACACCCAAGTTGCGGGCAAACATGTCCATCACCATGTTGCCTTCGTTCAGGCGCAACAAACCGTGATCGACGAACACGCAGGTCAGTTGGTCGCCGATGGCGCGGTGAATCAGCGCAGCCGCCACGGAAGAGTCCACGCCGCCGGACAGACCTAAAATCACTTCGTCGCTGCCGACCTGTTCGCGGATTTTGGCAACGGCTTCTTCGATGTAGTTGGGCATCGTCCAGCCCGGTTGTGCGCCGCAAATATCCAAGACAAAGCGGTTCAACAGGGCGCGGCCTTGTTTGGTGTGGGTAACTTCGGGGTGGAACTGGATGCCGTAGAATTGTTTTTCGGCGTTTTCCATCATGGCAATCGGGCAGGACGGGGTGTCGCCGATGACGGCGAAACCGTCGGGCAGTTTGGACACTTTGTCGCCGTGGCTCATCCATACGTCCAATGTATTGGGCGCGTCGTCGTAAATATCGCGGGTCAGTTCGCTGTCTATGGTTTTGACTTGTGCGTAACCGAATTCGCGCTGGTTGCCGGGCTGCACTTCGCCGCCCAAGTGGTGCGCCATAAATTGCATTCCATAACAGATGCCCAAAATCGGAATGCCCAAATCAAAGATGCCGGTATCGGCTTGATAGTCGGATTCGTAAACGGAATTAGGGCCGCCGGAAAGGATGATGCCTTTGGGGTTGAAGGCTTTGATTTCGTCCAAAGGCATATCGAAGGAATGCAGCTCGCAGTAAACGTGGGCTTCGCGCACGCGGCGGGCGATGAGCTGGGTAACTTGCGAACCGAAGTCGAGGATGAGGATTTTGTCTTGGGTCATAATGGGTTTTACAGTGATTGAAGATAATCGGATGGGTCGGCGGATATGATGCCGTCTGAAGGGGTCGGGGCGATTGTACCATTTCAGACGGCATTTTGTTTATGCCGTCCGGACGGCGGCATCTTTGTTTGAGATATTGCGTAACATCGTGTAGTAGCCGTTTTGGGACATCAGTTGTTCGTGTGTACCTTGTTCGATGATTTTGCCGCCGTCCATGACGATGATGCGGTCGGCCCCTTCGATGGTGGTCAGGCGGTGGGCGACGATGATGCCGGTGCGGTTTTCCATCAGGCGTTCGAGCGCTTGTTGGACGAGGCGTTCGGATTCGTTGTCTAATGCGCTGGTGGCTTCGTCCAATAATAATATCGGCGCGTCTTTCAAGATGGCGCGGGCAATGGCGACGCGTTGCCGCTGTCCGCCGGATAAGTTGCTGCCGTTCGATCCGATGGGCTGGTGCAGTCCGAGCGGGGATGCGTCGATCAGGCTTTGCAGGTTGGCGGCTTGGAGGGCGGACAGGACTTCGGATTCGCCCGCGTCGGGACGGCTGTATCGGACGTTTTCAAAAAGAGTATCGTCAAACAGGAATACGTCTTGGGAGACGAGGGCAAATTGGGCGCGCAGGCAGTCGAGTTTGATGTCGGCGATGTCGATACCGTCTATGCAGATGTTGCCGGCGGTGGGTTCGACAAAGCGGGGCAGCAGGTTGACGACGGTGGATTTGCCGCTGCCGGAACGTCCGACCAGGGCGACGCGTTCGCCTTGTCTGATGTCGAGGTTGAAGCCGTCGAGAGCTTTGATGCCGTCTGAACGGTATTCGACATCGACGTTTCGGAAGCTGATGCGCCCTTTGATGTGTTGTGGCGCGAGCGTGCCTTTGTCTTGTTCGGGCGGAGTGTCGAGAAATGCACATACGCCGTCGGCGGCGAGGAACATCGTCTGCATCGGGATGCTGATGTTGGCAAGGCTTTTGATGGGGGCGTACATTTGCAGCATCGCGACGATGAATGCCATAAATTCGCCGATGGTGGTGTAGCCGTTTTGGCTTTGCCACAGGGCGATGAAGATGACGACGGCGAGGGCGATCGAGGCAATCAGTTCGCTGAACGGGGAATGTGCCGCCGTTGCCTGCGTGATTTTTTTGCTGAGGCGGACGATGGTGCGGTTGATCGCGTCGAACCGGTTTGCCGCCTGCGCCTGCCCGTTGAACAGCTTGACGACGCGGTGTCCCTGATGGGTTTCGGCAATCACGTTGTTCATCGTGCCTATGCTTTTTTGCGAGTCGGAAATGACGTGCTTCAGACGGTCGCGGTAGTAGCGCGAGAGCAGGGAGAGCAGGGGGAACATCAGGACGACGATGAGGCTGAGCTGCCAGTTGAGGTAAAGCAGGACGATGGTCAGGCCGGTAACAATCATCGTGTCGCGCGTGAGGACGGTGAAGATGTCGCTGGCGTTGCTGACCGACTGTTCGGTCAGGTTGAGCATATTCATCAGTACGGTGCCGGACGGCGTTTCCTGATGGTAGCGGGAGGAAAGGGTCAGCATTTTGGCAAACATATCTTTGCGGATTTTGCTGATGGTCATCACGGAGACCCAAGTCATCAGATAGGTGCTGGTAAAGCGGCAGATGCCCCGGATGATGACGAGGATGATGAGAAAGAGCGGGACGGTCCAGATTTTGTTTTCCGT
This sequence comes from Neisseria sp. LACPHL-SPEC-2024-00856, assembly GCF_047915665.1. NCBI lineage: Bacteria > Pseudomonadati > Pseudomonadota > Betaproteobacteria > Neisseriales > Neisseriaceae > Neisseria > Neisseria sp. LACPHL-SPEC-2024-00856. Next base: position 81,401 of record NZ_JBLRPR010000004.1, on the reverse strand, counting down.
CCCCCAAACCATATAGGTAAACTGTTCGCGCCAGTTTTGCAGGGTGGAAATGATGCCGGCGGCGGCAGACAGCTCGGGCGGCGCGGCGGGTGCGGAAAAGCCGTGGTTGATCAGGGGGGCGATGAAGGCGGCAAGATAGCTTTCGGTGGCGGCAACGCCGAAAATGGCAATCAGGGCGGCAACGATGCGGATTTTGTAGGGGCGGACGTATGCCATCAGGCGCATAAAGCTGCGCGCGTCTTCTTTTTTAAACAGTCCGAAAGTCAGTTTTTCTATCATATCGGTAGGGCGGGAACTGCAATGGCAGCCGCTGTCGGTGGTTTGGTCGGGATGGATTATAGCGCAAATATGCGGCTGTTTGCCGTTCGGACGTGAAAAGCAGCCTGAGGCATGCGGGCTGCTTTTTGCGGAACGAAGTCAGTGTGCTTCTATAAAGGCGGCAATCTGTCCGGCATCGGTCAGTGCGCTGCACGCGGCGGCTTTGTTGATGCGTTTTGCCAAGCCCGCCAACACTTTGCCCGGGCCGCATTCGGCGGATTCGGCAATGCCGTCTGAAACAAGGGCGTTGACGGTTTCCGTCCAGCGTACGGGGCTGTAAAGCTGGCGGACGAGCGCGTCTTTGATTTTGTCGGCATCATCGTAGGCGGCAACGTCGGCGTTGTGGATGACGCGGATTTGCGGCTGCTTGATTTCAACGGTTTTCAGGGCTTCGGCGAGTTTGTCGGCGGCGGGTTTCATGAGGCTGCAATGGGAAGGTACGGACACGGGCAGCGGCAGGGCGCGTTTGGCACCGGCTTCTTTGGCGGCGGTCATGGCGCGTCCGACGGCGGCGGCATTGCCTGCAATTACGACTTGTCCGGGCGAGTTGAAGTTGACGGCTTCGACCACTTCGCCTTGGGCGGCTTCGGCACAAATGGCTTTAACCTGCTCATCTTCCAAGCCGAGAATCGCCGCCATTGCGCCCACGCCTTGCGGTACGGCGGACTGCATCAGTTCGGCGCGCAGGCGCACGAGTTTGACCGCGTCGGCAAAATTCAATGCGCCGGCGGCAACGAGTGCGGTGTATTCGCCGAGGCTGTGTCCGGCAACGGCGGCAGGCGTTTTGCCGCCCGCTTCTAAATAGGCGCGGTAAACGGCAACGCCGGCGGCGAGCATGATGGGCTGGGTATTGACGGTTTGTCCGATGATTTCGGCATCGCTGCCGTTAATCATCGCCCACAAGTCCTGCCCCAATATGGCGGAGGCTTCGGCAAAGGTGTTTTTGACGATGGCGTGTTCGGCAAAGCCGTTCATCATACCGAGGCTTTGAGAACCTTGTCCGGGAAAAAAGAAGGCAAAAGACATAGTATTCCTTTGTTTGGTTGGATAATCAGGTATTCTGCCCGAGTTTTACGAAAAATTCAGGCGAGACAAAATAATATAGTGGATTAACAAAAATCAGGACAAGGCGACGAAGCCGCAGACAGTACAAATAGTACGGCAAGGCGAGGCAACGCCGTACTGGTTTAAATTTAATCCACTATAAATCAGGATGCAGGTCGCCAGGACATTGCCCGAAACAGTTAGACGAAACAGCACAACAAAACGCTTTTTCGCCGTTTTATGCCTGAATATCCTGCTGCCCAAGTATGCGCCCGTCCAACCGCCGAACAAGGCAGGCAGCAGCAGGCGGTGTTCGGGAATGCGGCGTTTTCCCCGCACGGCATGCCGTTTGTCGATGCCGTAAAGTGCAAATGTGTAAAAAGACAGTATGGCGTAACACGCTCCCAATAGGGGACATAATATGAAAACAGCGGATAAAAAGGCTGTGCATATTGTCAGCTTGAGGAAAGACAGTTGCTTCATAGGATGGGAAATGCCGTCTGAAAGCCTGTTTCAGACGGCATGGTATTCAATATTGCAGCAATACCGCGCCCCACGCGAAACCGCCGCCGATGCCTTCGAGCAGCAGGTTTTGACCGCGTTTGATTTGTCCGTTGCGGATGCCCGTATCCAAAGCCAGCGGAATCGAGGCGGCGGAAGTATTGCCGTGGTCTTGGACGGTTAAGATCACTTTGTCCATGCTCAGCCCCAAATGTTTCGCAGTGGATTCGATGATGCGGCGGTTTGCCTGATGGGGAACAATCCAGTCGATTTGTTCGGCGGTATAACCGGCTTCGCTGATGACTTCGTCGGCGATTTTCGCCAGCATTTTGACGGCGAATTTGAATACGCCCGGTCCGTCCATAGTGATATAAGGCGATCCGCAGATTTGTCCGTCGGCAATTTTCCCGGGGGCGTTGAGTAGGTTCAGATAATTGCCGTCGGCTTTGAGTTTGGCGTGGATGATGCCCGGTTCGTCCGACGCGCTTAAAACCACCGCGCCCGCGCCGTCGCCGAACAATACGCAGGTTGTGCGGTCGTTCCAGTCTACAATGCGGCTGAAGGTTTCCGCACCGATGATCAGTGCGTTTTTCGCCATACCGCTTTTAATGTAGGCGTTTGCCGTAGTCAGCGCGTACATAAAGCCCGCACACACTGCCTGAACGTCGAAGGCGGGGCAGCCGTTGGTGATGCCCAATTTTTGCTGCACGATGGTTGCAGTAGACGGAAACTGCATATCCGGCGTTGCCGTTGCCACAATAATCAAATCGATTTCGCCGCTGTCCAATCCGGCAGCATCTAGGGCACGGCGGGCCGCTTCGGCTGCAAGATCGCTGGTTTTCTCATTTTCGGCTGCAATATGGCGGAATTTGATGCCCGTGCGCGCGGTAATCCACTCGTCAGAGGTATCTACCTTTTGAGCAAGGTCGTCATTGCTGACGCGGTTGGCAGGAAGATAGCTGCCCGTGCCGGAAATTTTGGCATACTGCATGGGAACGGCCTTTTTGGAGAGTTGGTTCAGATTCGGCTATTGTAAGCGAAAAACCGATGATTGCCCAATACGGGCAGGGTGCAAATGACGGAAATCGGGATGGGGGGTGTGGTTTGGGATACAGATGGTTTTCAGATGCAGATTGCCGTGGACAGGCAGGGCGGGGTTGCCGATATGCTGTTTTAAGCGAAGGAAATGCCGTCTGAAAACCAAACCTGCTTCAGACGGCATTTTGATTGTTGGGTTTCCATCAAATTATTGGTGCCGGTGTTTGTTTTTGTATCATAAATTCGGAAATGATATTTTGAATTGTAGAAATATTTTTAGAGATATGCTCAATAGGGTAGAAGTCTCCCCAAATTTCCATTGTATTTCCACTATAATTTTCTGTTTTAAGGTTTTTTACTTCAATATCCCCGTCTTCTAAAATTGTTTGAATCATTGGCAAATAACATCCTTCTTCAAAATAGATAGTTAATTCGGTATTGCCAAATTTGGGTTCAGGAATAATTCTGAAAACAAGGACGCCGGCTTTTTTCTCAAAATTTGATACGGAAAAAAAAGTGATTGATTTCCCTAATGTCAGGATTTTCCAAAACGGGGATTTGGATTCGCTCCCCGTTGTCTGCCATAAAAAATCCGCCAAAAACAACCGTCGATGTTTTCATGTTTATCAACCCATTGGCTTTATTTGGTTAATCGGACGTGCTTTCTATCTCAAATTCCTTGTTGATAAAAGAAATTTCCCGGGATTCTTGTTCCGTCAGCCGGACATCGAAATCTTCGATATAAGTACACAGGATTTCAAAAGCCAAAAAACGTTCCGAATGCGGCTTCGTCACTGATTTGGATATTTTGGGTGTTGATGCCGCTGCGGGTGATGCTGTTTTGGCTGTCGTTGTCCTTGCCGTAACCTATGCTGGCAGATAGACCGTCTTTGGCGTTACCCATCCAGCCACCTTTGACATTGCCATCGGTGCCAATACCGAAACTTTCGCCTTCGTAATGGCTGTGGTTTTGGATGTCTCTGAAGCTGAGTGTGCCGGTGGCGAATTGGTTTCTGCCGTTATCTTCCGCGCTTTGGGTGGAGGTGATGAGTCCGCCTTTGAGGTCGGTGTGTCCTTTGATGTTGATTTGATAACCGTCTTCACCCGCAAATATGCCGCTTTGCTCATTCACAGACGCATAATCCGCATTCACTTTGGACTTGCTATAACTCGCACTGCCTGAAACGCCGTAACCCATTATTACCATTTTGTTGAATATCCTTTATTATTAAGCATACATCTTGCATTATCCCCAATACAATTTATCGATTTGACTGCATTATCATTGTATTTATTATCATAATATTTTTTTATAATATATTGATAATTACCCTTTTCATCAGGTAATTGATATAATTTATATATTTCAGGACAAGCAACGGAAAGGCAACTTCTGAAATCATCAATTCGTTGTTCGTTAGTCGTATTATTTTTAACAAAATATTCAATATCGTTGTTTGCTCTTGTCGTCATATCATCAAAAGGATAATGACAAGACGAAGTTGCAAAAAAGCAAGGATTACAAGAAGTTGTCATTACCATTATAAAAACAATAATGACAACTTTAAAACAACGCGTAATCATAAATCAATGCCCACTTAATTTCATAATCACTTGGATAAAATCCTGATCGACTATATCGGCAATAGCAAATGGAGCGGCTACTGGTATCGCTGCAACAGTTACTTTACTTGAAATAGTTTCATCTTTTTTATTTGTTGTTCTTCTATTTGGCGTTGTATTTCCATATTCATCATAAAAGCCCCACATTTGACCGCCCATAAAATCGTGTGTTCCAGCAAAACCCTCTACAAATGAATATAATCCAATGCGGATTCAATCAGACGGGCATCAAGCCTGCCTTCAAGGGATTTTCCGAACTTCATCATCCGTTTGTCTAGAGCTTTCATCCGTTTTTCTAATGTCTTCATTTTTCAAATATTCCTTATTGTACAGGGAAGTATTTGGGAAGTGCCGGACAGGCGCATCGCCGTCCGCGCCCGCAGGTTTGGTGCGGGCGGATGCCGTCTGAAAGGAGCGGGGGCGTTCAGACGGCATCGTGTGTGTTACAGACCGCCGACATTTTCGTTTTGGACGGCTTTGGCAGTTTCGAGTGCGGCGAGTTGTTCGGCAACGCCTTGTTCGATTTTGGAAAGGCCGGCGGACTTGGCTTCGTGGTAGGCTTCTTCGAGTGCGTAGCGGAAACCGGTTTCGTCTGTGCCGCCGTGGCTTTTGATGACGATGCCGCGCAGCCCGAGCAGGATGGCCCCGTTGAATTTGCGCGGATCGAGTTTGTTTTTCAGCCCTTTGAGGGCGGGCAGGGCGGCAATGGCGGCAAGTTTGTTGAACAGGTTGCTTTGGAATTCGCGGCGGATGGCTCCGCTCATGAATTTGACCGCGCCTTCGATGGTTTTGAGCATGACGTTGCCGACAAAGCCGTCGGCGACGACGACATCTGCTTCGCCGTACAGGATGCCGTTGCTTTCGATGTTGCCGATAAAGTTGAGTTTGCTGTTTTGCAGTAGTTTGTAGGTTTGTTTGACGGTGTCCGTACCTTTGATGTCTTCCGTGCCGACGTTGACCAGCCCGACGCGCGGCTGTCCTTTTTGAGGATGGAGTGCGTGGACGAGTTCGCTGCCGATAACGGCAAATTGGGCGAGCTGTTCGGGCGTGCAGTCAACGTTCGCGCCGAGGTCGAGTGCAAGGGTAACGTGGTCGGTGTCGGACGGGAGGAATTTGGCGATGGCGGGGCGTTCGATGCCGGGTATGGTTTTGAGGACGAAACGTGCGGTTGCCATGAGCGCGCCCGTGTTGCCTGCGGATACGGCGGCTTGGGCTTTGCCTTCTTTAACTTGGTTGACGGCGACGCGCATGGAGGAGTCTTTTTTGTTTTTCAGGGCAGATTGGGGGGCTTCGTCCATGCCGACGACTTGGGTGGTATGGCAGATGTCGATGCGTTCCATCGGTGCGCCTGCCGCGGTCAGGGCTTGGCGCAGTTGCGTTTCGTCGCCGGTCATAATCAGGCGGACATCGGGATGTGCTTGGAGGAATGCGGTTGCGCCGGGTACGGTAACGGCAAGTCCTTGGTCGCCGCCCATGGCATCTACGGCCAATGTAATCATAGGGGTTTCTCCGGTAGGTTTTCGGTCTGCGGCAGGGATCGGATGGGTTTTCAGACGGCATCGGTTCGGAAAATATGCCGTCTGAAAGGGTCAGCCTCGGCTGCTTTCGGCAAGACGGTTGTGTTCGTCGATATCGAGTGCATCCCATGGATAGTTGATCCACCAGTCGTCTACGGTGATGCCGCTGAAATAGGGAATGCCTTCGGGGATTTTACCTGCTTTGGCTTTGATTTTTTCGTGCAGTACGGCGACGCCGATGGTGCCGAAGTCTTCTTTAAGCAGCTCTGTCAGGCAAAATTCCATGGTTACGCGGCTGTCGTCCACTTCGTCGACAACAAGGACGTTTTTACCCCGTAAGGCTTCGGGGACGGGGTCTAGCCATTGGACTTTTTTGACTTCTTCGGTAACTTGTCCTTCGTTGTCGCTGTCGTAATAGGCGGTGGTTACGGCATAAATCGGAATTTCCAGAAAACAGCGCAGCATACGTGCAGGAATAAAGCCGCCGCCGCCGATAGCGATCATGGCGTCGTATTTGACGCCGGCGTTCCGGATTTTTTCTGCCAATGCTTTGATGACGCGGTGGATATCATCGTAGGTGTACCAGATTTTCTGTTTCATCGGAATTTCCTTGGTGGTTGGGGCTTTTGGAATATTTTCACGGGTTATTATACGGAACGCTTTGCCCCTGTGTGTTGACGTATGGCGAAAGTTTGGACGGATGGTGCGTCCAATGCAAAAAAAGCCAGTAATTGCATGGCAATGTTCTGGCTTTTTCAGTCAGTCGAATAGGGATTATTCGCCTTTGGCTTTGACCACTTTGCGGCCGCGGTACATGCCGTTTGGAGAAATGTGGTGCGGGCGGTGTACTTCGCCGGTTGCGCTGTCAACGGACAGTGAAGGCGCGGTCAGCGCGTCGTGCGAACGGTGCATACCGCGTTTGGAAGGGGATTTTTTGTTTTGTTGAACGGCCATTTCAAGCTCCTAGATAAATAAACTGTGTCCTAATTAACTGCTTTTCAAACCTGCCAAAACAGCAAAGGGGTTGGGTTTGTCCCGATTGACTTCTTCCAGTGTCCCATTGTCGCCGCAGTCTTCGTGTCGCGGCGAAAAGGGCAGGGACATCAGGATTTGGTCTTCTACCAATGCGCGCACGTCGAGTTCTTTTTCAATCAGTATGCCTTCGAGTTCTTCGTCGGCAAGCATGGATTCGTCCAAGGACTCTTCGTCGGAAAACAGGACAATACGGCTGCTTTCATCGAGCATGAACGGCATGGGTTTGATACATCTCTGGCAGATCAGGGGCATATCGGCTTTGACGTTCAGGTCGAGGAACAGGCGTTGCAGCCGGTCGCGACCGCCGGTCAGTGTAAACGATATTTTGGTCTGCCTGTCGGCGGGATAATCGTGCAAACTGACTCGCTCGTCCAATTCTTCCAGCAGAAAACTGCCTTGCAGGTTCTGCCCTTCGGCGGCAAAAATTTCCGGGTCAATCAAATTAGGGTCTGACATAAACGGGGTATGATATAATTTAGATGTTCTAACGTCAATATTTTTAAGAAAAATGTTACGGTGTGCCGGAGGGGGTGTCCGAGTTTCGGCTTATGTTCGGATTTTACCGCCTCTTCGGGCGTGTTTTCAACGGTAAGGAGGATGGGATGGGTTTGAAGCTGCCTTTGATTTTAGGTACGAGTTCGGTTTTCCGCCGCGAACAGATGGAAAGGCTCGGCATCGCCTTTCAGGCGGCATCCCCCGATTTTGACGAAACGCCGATGCTGGGGGAGTCTGCCCCTCAGACGGCATTGCGCCTTGCCGAGGGTAAGGCGCGGTCGTTGGCCGGACGTTTCCCCGAGGCGTTGATTGTCGGTGCGGACCAGGTAGCGTGGTGCGACGGCAGGCAGTGGGGCAAGCCGATGAACCTTGCCAATGCGCAAAAGATGCTGATGCACTTGAGCGGCAGGGAGATTGAGTTTTACAGCGCGGTCGTGCTGTTGAATACGGTTACGGGCACGATGCAGCGGCATATCGATAAGACTGTGGTCGTGATGAGGAAGTTGGACGAGCTGCATATACTCCGTTATTTGGAGCGCGAGCCGGATGCGGTTTATTGCTCGTGTGCGTTGAAGAGCGAGGATTTGGGTGCATTGTTGATCGAAAGGATTGAGAGTACTGATCCGAATGCTTTAATCGGTTTGCCGGTTTTCCGTCTGGTCGATTTTTTGAAAAATGAGGGCGTGGATGTTTTGTAACTGCCCGTTTATGCCGTCTGAAGGGTTCAGACGGCATTTTTAACTGACGAGTGAGGGAATGATGTCTCCTGTTTTGTATTTGATTCCTACGCCTTTGGGTACGCCTGACACGCCGTGCCTGTTGCCGCACGAACAACGGGCGGTTGTCGGGCTGACGGATTTTGTCGTGGAAGCGGAAAAAACGGCGCGTGCGCATTTGAAACATTTGGGCGTAACTGCGCCTATCCGCGAGCTGAATCTGCAAACATTGAACGAACACACGGATTTGAAGACTTTGCCGGAATTACTGAAACCTTTGCAAGAAGGGCGCAGTATGGGGATTGTCAGCGAGGCGGGTTGCCCGGCTGTGGCTGATCCGGGTGCGAATTTGGTGGCATTGGCGCATAAACACGGTTTTGAAGTACGGCCTTTGGTCGGCCCGTCCAGCCTGTTGCTGGCGCTGATGGCTTCGGGCGCGAACGGGCAGAACTTTGCGTTTAAGGGTTATCTGCCGTCTGAAAAAAACGAGCGGATTCAGAGTTTGAAGGCTTTGGAGCAACGTTCGCGGCAGTGCGGCGAGACGCAGATTTTTATTGAAACGCCTTACCGCAATGATGCGTTGTTGGCTGATGCGGTGGAAAACCTGCATCCTGAAACGCGCTTATGTGTGGCTACGGACTTGACTTTGCCGACACAGGAAATCATCAGCCAGACGATTGCGCAGTGGCGAAAAAGAAAAGAAATGCCGAACTTGAAAAAACGCCCGACGATTTTTGTGATGTATGCGGGTTGAAGATTTCCGCCCAGATAGGGGGTGAACAATAAAAATGCCGTCTGAACAGGTTTCAGACGGCATTTTTCATGCTGCAGCATTTAGGAAACGACTTCACCTTTGGCGCGTTGTTTTTCGATGCTGCGGTTGATGTGCCATTGCTGGGCGATGGTTAAGAGATTGTTGACCACCCAGTACAATACCAGACCGGCAGGGAAGAAGAAGAACATGACGGAGAAAATCAAAGGCATGATTTTCATCATTTTCGCCTGCATCGGGTCGGTCGGCGGCGGGTTCAGATAGGTTTGGGCGAACATCGTTGCCGCCATAATGATGGGCAGGATGTAGTAGGGGTCGGAGCGGCTGAGGTCGGTAATCCAGCCCAGCCAAGGTGCCTGGCGCAATTCTACGGAGGCGAACAATGCCCAGTACAAGCCGATGAATACGGGGATTTGCAACAGCATAGGCAGACAGCCGCCCAGCGGATTGATTTTTTCGTCTTTGTAAAGCTGCATCATCGCTTGTTGCTGCGCCATACGGTCGTCGCCGTATTTCTCTTTGATGGCTTGCAGTTTGGGTGCGGCGGCGCGCATTTTCGCCATCGAGCGGTAGGACGCGTTGGTCAGTGGATAGAGTACGGCTTTGACGATGATGGTCAAAACGATGATTGCCCAGCCCCAGTTGCCGATGATGTTGTGCAGTTGGTTCAGGAGCCAGAAGAGCGGCGATGCGAACCAGTGTACTTTGCCGTAGTCTTTTGCCAGTTGCAGGTTGTCGGCGATATTGGCGATAACGGAAGTGGTTTGCGGACCGGCATACAGATTGATGGCAGTTTCGGCTTTTGCGTCGGCTTGGATGGCGGCTAAAGGCACGCTGACGCTTGCGCTGTACAGGTTGTCGTTGCGACGTTTGATGTCGATACGGCAGTCGCCTGCGACGCAAACGCTTTGTCCGCCTTTGGGTTGCAAAATCCAAGCGGACATAAAGTGGTGTTCGATCATACCGAGCCAGCCGGTCGGGGTTTTGCGGATGTATTCGGCCTCGGATTTGCCGGATTTGGCATCGTCGTCCAAGTCGGAGAAGCTGACTTTTTGGAATTTGTCTTCAGGAGTGTACACGACGGGGCCGAGGTAGGAACGTGTGAAGTAGCCTTGGCCTTCCGGTTGGCTGTGGTCGCGTACGATGCGGTAGTCCGCGCTCAGGTTGGCGGGCTTGCCGCTGGTGTTGGTGATGTCGAAACGGACGTTGACGAGGTAGCTGTCTTTGGTAAAGGTATAGACTTTGTCGATTTTCAGTCCGTTGGTTTCGGGCGCGCTCAGGCGGACTTCGACTTTGTCGCCGTTGAGGCTGTATTGTTTTTGGGCGGCGGTAAAGTTGACACCTTTCAGGATGTTGTTGCCTTGTGCGTCCAAAAGCTCGGATTGGGCAACGTAGGTGTATTCTTTGCTGTCGTCAAACAGGGAGAAGGGTTTGTTTTCGTTGCCGTTTGCTTTGTATTTGAGCAGGGTCATTTGACGCAGGTCGCCGCTTTTTTCGTCGATAACGGCTTTGACCGTATCGGTCGTTACGGTAATCGGCGTTTCGGGGGCGAGCGCGGCTTCGGCGGAAGCGGTTACGGCCTGTTGTTGTGCTGCCTGTTGGGGCGCGGGGGCGGGTTTCGGAGTGGGGAACATCTTTTCCCATCCGATCATAATCACCAACGCGATGGCGAAAAACGCCGTGAGTCTTTTAAAATCCATATAGAGTTTCCTGAATGGTCGGAAATGCCGCAGGTTGCGTGTTCCGATAGACGGGGAATAAGGGCGGGCTTCATACCCGACGGTCGTGCCGCCAGCCCGAAGGTTCAGACGGCATTATATAGAAACCGATGGGAAATAAAAGGAAAGCGTGCAATTTGAATATTGCGTCGGGTCAGGGAACGGGGTCGTGTCCGTGTCCGCCGAGGGGGTGGCATCGGGCGATGCGTTTTGCCGCAAGCAGGCCGCCTTTGAATGCGCCATATTTTTTGACGGCTTCGACGGCATATTGCGAACAGGTCGGCGTATAGCGGCAGCGGGGCGGAATCAGCGGGCTGATGCAGTATTGGTAGAACCTTATCAGAACCAGCAGCAGTTTGGATAACAGAAAGTTCATGGAGGATGCCTTATGTGTAAACCCGCCGGCGCATGCCGTATCGCCCGATTTATGCCTGTTTTTTGCAGTTTGGATCCGAACCGCCCAGCATGAGCTGCGCCAGTTCTTCCCGTGCCTGTGCCGCAGCGTCCCTGCCGAATTTCCGATGGGCGCGGACAACGAAATCTTGCGGCGGCAGCTTGTTTTTATTTAATCTGAACCAGTCGCGGATAACGCGTTTCATGTAATTCCGTTCGTTGGCCCGTTTGGCTGTTTTTTTACCGACGACCAGCCCGAGGCGGGGGTGCCCCAGTCCGTTGCCGTCTGAACGGGAGACTTGCAGAAGGTCTCGGCTGCGGCGTTTCCTGAATGCAAAAACGGATGAAAAATCATCCGTTTTTAACAAGCGGTACTGCTTTCCGAAGCGGTAGTCCAAAATTATACCGCCAGGCGTTTGCGGCCTTTGGCGCGGCGTGCGGCCAATACTGCGCGGCCGCCGCGTGTTTTGGAGCGCACCAGGAAGCCGTGGGTGCGTTTGCGTTTGGTAACGGAAGGTTGATAAGTGCGTTTCATGATGTTTCCTAAAATAGAATGGGTAGATAATTAAACCGTGAATTACACTCCAATTTGCCGCTTTTGTCAATCAATATAGAAACTTTGCAGGAGGATTGCCCGATTACCTGCGGATTTCTGCCGCCTTTCTGTGGATAAATTTTTGCACGGGTTGTGGATAAAATATCGGCGAGTCGGTATAATCGGTTCGTTGCATTTTGAACCGATGTGCGTTCAACAGATTTGTTTTCTTTTTGAAAATATTATATTTTCTTTGTTTTCGATTTCATTTTTACCGATTCGAGCTTATCCATGACATTAGCAGAGTTTTGGCCGCTGTGCCTCCGCCGTCTTCACGATATATTGCCTCACGGGCAGTTTGCGCAATGGATTGCGCCCCTTACGGTCGGTGAGGAGGGTGGCGTATGGGTGGTGTACGGCAAGAACCAGTTTGCCTGCAATATGCTCAAGAGCCAGTTTGCCGGAAAAATAGAAGCGGTAAGGGAAGAGTTGGCTGCCGGCCATTCCGCCTTCGTATTCAAACCGGGAGAAGGCGTGCGTTATGAGATGGCGGCGGTTGAAGGTGCTGTCGAACCTGCCGAGCCGTCCTTGCACGCGGTGTCGGAGGAAATGCCCGTGCAGGAGGTTCTGTTGGACGAGCTGCCGTCTGAAGAGCCTGTCAAACCCGCTGCGTCGAAAACGGCGGCGGATATTTTGGCGGAACGTATGAAAAACCTGCCGAACGAGCCGCGTCAGGCTGCCGAGCCTGTTTCTCGGCCGGAATCGGCGGCAGTTGCCAAAGCACGGATGGATGCGCAGCGCGATGCGGAAGAGGCGCGTTACGAGCAGACCAATCTGTCGCCGGACTATACGTTCGACACATTGGTTGAAGGCAAGGGCAACCGCCTTGCGGCGGCTGCGGCGCAGGCGATTGCGGAAAGCCCGGGGCAGAGTTACAACCCGTTCTTCCTCTATGGCAGTACGGGTTTGGGTAAAACCCACCTTGTGCAGGCGGTCGGCAACGAACTGTTGAAAAACCGTCCCGATGCCAAAGTGCGCTATATGCATTCGGACGACTACATCCGCAGCTTTATGAAGGCGGTTCGCAACAATACCTACGACGTGTTCAAGCAGCAATACAAGCAATACGACCTGCTGATTATCGACGACATCCAGTTCATCAAAGGCAAAGACCGTACGATGGAAGAGTTTTTCTATCTGTACAACCATTTCCACAACGAGAAAAAACAGCTGATCCTCACTTGCGATGTTTTACCCGCCAAAATCGAAGGTATGGACGACCGCCTCAAATCCCGTTTTTCATGGGGACTGACTTTGGAACTCGAGCCGCCCGAATTGGAAATGCGTATCGCCATTTTGCAGAAAAAGGCGGAAGCGGCGGGCATCAGCATCGAAGACGAAGCCGCGCTGTTCATTGCCAATCTGATCCGTTCCAACGTGCGTGAGCTTGAAGGCGCGTTCAACCGCGTCGGAGCGAGCAGCCGCTTTATGAACCGTCCCGTCATCGACATCGATTTGGCGCGTACCGCTTTGCAGGACATTATTGCCGAGAAGCACAAAGTCATCACCGCCGACATCATCATCGATGCGGTGGCGAAATATTACCGCATCAAAATCAGCGACGTACTCGGCAAAAAACGCACGCGCAACATTGCCCGTCCGCGTCAGGTTGCCATGAGCCTGACCAAAGAACTGACCACTTTGAGCCTGCCGTCTATCGGCGATTCGTTCGGCGGGCGCGACCATACGACCGTTATGCACGGCATCAGGGCAGTGGCGAAACTGCGCGAAGAAGATCCGGAATTGGCTCAGGATTATGAAAAGCTGCTGATTCTGATTCAAAACTGATGGAAAACGTTTTCAGACGGCATGATATTGCCCATGCCGTCCGAAGGGTAAAGATATAGCGGATTAACTTTAAACCAGTACGGCGTTGCCTCGCCTTGCCGTACTATTTGTACTGTCTGCGGCTTCGTCGCCTTGTCCTGATTTAAATTTAATCCACTATACAAACCGATTTAAAGGAGCGAACATGTTGATTTTACAAGCCGAGCGCGACAGCCTGCTCAAGCCGTTGCAAGCCGTTACCGGCATTGTCGAACGCCGCCACACCCTGCCCATCCTGTCCAACGTCCTGATTGAGGGAAAAGGCGGTCAGACCAAACTCTTGGCAACCGATTTGGAAATCCAAATCGACACTGCGGGTCCCGAGGGCGGCGCGGGCGACTTCCGCATCACCACCAATGCCAAGAAATTTCAGGACATTTTGCGCGCGCTGCCTGCCGGTGCGCTGGTGTCGCTGGATTGGGACGACAGCCGTCTGACGCTGAAGGCGGGCAAATCGCGTTTTGCCCTGCAGACCCTGCCTGCCGCCGATTTTCCGATGATGAATGTCGGCGAGGACATCAGCGCGACTTTCTCGCTGGAGCAGGAGCGTTTCAAAACCATGCTGTCGCAAGTGCAGTACAGCATGGCGGTGCAGGACATCCGCTATTATCTCAACGGTCTGCTGATGCAGGTTGAGGGCAGCCAGTTGCTCCTTGTGGCGACTGACGGACACCGCCTTGCCTATGCAGCCTGCGCGATTGATGCGGATTTGCCGTGCGCCGAAGTGATTTTGCCGCGCAAAACGGTGCTGGAACTGTTCAAACTGTTGAACAACCCCGACGATCCGATTCAAATCGAGCTGCTGGACAAACAGGTGCGTTTCCAATGCAACGGCACGACCATCGTCAGCAAGGTCATCGACGGCAAATTCCCCGATTTCAACCGCGTGATTCCTTTGGACAACGACAAGATTTTCGTGTTGTCGAGGGCGGAATTGTTGGGCGCGTTGGAACGTGCATCGATTCTTGCCAATGAAAAATTCCGCGGTGCGCGATTGTTTTTGCAGCCAGGCCTCTTGAGCGTTGTGTGCAGCAACAACGAACAGGAAGAAGCGCGTGAAGAAATCGAAATCGCCTATCAGGGCGGCGAACTCGAAGTCGGTTTCAATATCGGTTATCTGATGGACGTGTTGCGAAATATTCATTCCGACGATGTGCAGCTTGCTTTCGGCGATGCCAACCGTTCGACCTTGTTTACCGTACCGAACAATCCGAATTTCAAATATATCGTGATGCCGATGCGGATTTGACGGTTTTCCGGAGCACGATGCCCGTATTGGAGATATGCCCCGAACCGTGCAGACGGATTCGGGGTTTTGTTCGGCTGTCGGAAGGGTATAGTGGATTAAATTTAAACCAGTACAGCGTTGCCTCGCCTTGCCGTACTATCTGTACTGTCTGCGGCTTCGTCGTCTTGTCCTGATTTTTGTTAATCCACTATAATGCCGTCTGGAATGCGGCGGCTTGGGGTTGGGAGCGTATAGGGGAAGTGCTTGTGCAGGAATGGCGAAGGTGTGTTTTTGACTCCGGTCCGCCCTGTTTAGATTGCTGTAAAACCATGCCGTCTGAAACGGAAAGGTTTCAGACGGCATGGTTTTTGATTGGGACGGTGCGGGTCATCCTCCGAGCAGTGCCCACAAATCGTTTTGCAGATCGGCTTCGGACTCGCCTTCGGCAGGCGCGGCGCGGATATAGCCGCCGTCGGGCTGCATCAGCCACGCGTGCGTATTGTCTGCCAATGCCATTTCCAAACCTTCGCGGATGACGCGTTTTTTGAGTTCGGGCGCGGTAATCGGCGCGGCGGTTTCGATGCGGCGGAAGAAGTTGCGCCCCATCCAATCCGCGCTGGAGATAAAGGTATCGTCCGCGCCGTTGTTGTGGAAGCAATACACGCGCGCGTGTTCGAGCTGCCTGCCGATGATGGAGCGGACGCGGATGTTTTCGGACAAGCCTTTTACACCGGGACGCAGGGTGCACATACCGCGCACAATCAAATCGATTTGCACGCCTGCCGCGCTTGCCCGATACAGGGCTTCGATGACGGTCGGTTCGATGAGCGAATTCATCTTGGCGGTGATTCGGGCGGGTTTGCCGGCTTTCGCGTGTTCGGTTTCGCGTGCGATGCGGTCGATAACCATTTTGTGCAGGGTAAACGGGCTTTGGTAGAGTTTGTTCAGCCGCCCGGGTTTGCCCAAGCCTGTGATTTCCATAAACAATGTGTTCACATCGGCGGTGATTTGTTCGTCGGCTGTGATGAGGCCGAAGTCGGTGTAGATGCGCGATGTGCCTTGGTGGTAGTTACCCGTGCCGAGGTGGGCGTAACGCTTGAGCACGCCGTCTTCGCGGCGGATGACCAGTGCCATTTTGGCGTGGACTTTGTAGCCGAACACGCCGTACACGACGTGCGCGCCCGCCTCTTCGAGCTGCTTCGCCCAGTTGACGTTGTTGGCTTCGTCAAAACGCGCCATCAGTTCGACGACGACGGTTACTTGTTTGCCGGCGAGTGCCGCCTTCATCAGGGCGCGGACGAGTTCGGAACGCGTGCCGGTGCGGTAAATCGTCATTTTGACGGCAAGCACGGCGGGGTCGGCGGCGGCTTCGCGCATCATTTCGACAACGGGGTCGAAGGATTGGTAGGGGTGGTGCAGCAGGATGGGAGATTGGCGCACCAAATCGAATATGGACGCGGTTTTGCCCAAGGCTTTCAGTCTGCCCGGCGTGTGTGTGGGAAATTTCAAATCGGGGCGGTTGACTAGGTCGGGGACGGCGTTGAGGCGCACGAGGTTGACCGGGCCTTTGACCTGATAGAGTTCGGCGGCGGTCAGTTTGAATTGCGACAGCAGGAAGTCGTGGATGTAGGCGGGGCAGGTGTCGGCGACTTCGAGCCGCACGCCGTCGCCGTATTCGCGGTCGTGCAACTCGTTTTGAATGGCGGCGCGGAGGTTTTGTACGTCTTCTTCGTCAACGGTCAAGTCGCTGTCGCGCGTCAGGCGGAACTGGTGGCAGCCTTTGACGTTCATGCCCGGGAAGAGTTTGCCGACGTGGGCGTGGAGGATGGACGACAGGAAGACGAAGCCGTGTCCGCCGCCACACAGTTCGGACGGCAGGGGAACAACGCGCGGCAGGATGCGCGGTGCCTGCACAATCGCCATCCCCGAAGGCCTGCCGAACGCGTCCGTGCCGTCGAGTTCGACGGCGAAGTTGAGCGATTTGTTCAGCGGTCGCGGGAAGGGGTGGGACGGGTCAAGGCCAATGGGGGTCAGAATCGGCAACAACTCACGGTCAAAATAGTCTTCAATCCATTTTTTCTGTGTGTCTGTCCAATTGCGGCGGCGGTAAAAATGGATGCCTTCCCGCGCCAGCTCGGGCTGAAGGACGTTGTTGAACAGGTCGTACTGGTGCCGTATCAGGGAGCGCGCCGCTTCGGTAACGTCGGCGATGGTTTCAGACGGCATTTTGTCGTTGTCCAGCCTGCGCCGGGGGTGCAGCTTGTTTTCACGCTTGAGCCACGCCATGCGGACTTCAAAAAACTCGTCAAGATTGGACGACACGATGCACAGGAAGCGCAGGCGTTCCAAAAGGGGGACGTTTCTGTCTTCCGCCTGTGCCAACACGCGGCGGTTGAATGCCAGCAGGCTCAGTTCGCGGCAGAGGATGCGATTTTGTTCGGGCATAAGGCTCTCCCAAAGATGGTTGTTGTCCGGCCGGTTTCAGACGGCATGACGTGGCGGACGGTCTGTTTCAGGCATCGGGGCAATGTGAAAACGGATACCGGCGCGTGCGGTATCCGTCTGTTTCAAATCACTTCCAACACAAAATAATGACGCAGTTTTTCGTACACCGCATCGCTGACGTTGATGCAGCCGTTGGTCATAATCCTGTCGGACACGGACGGGGAGGCGATGCGTTCGTTCCGCCTTTCCGACGGTATCTGATTCCAAACGCGGTGCAGGGCGAAAAGAAAATCGCCCTCCTGCTTGAAACCGATGACTTCGCCGCCGTATCCGGGCTTGTCGGTACTGTTCAGCGTCAGCCCGAACGTCCCCTTGGGCGTGGCAACACCGATGAGGACGGGGTAGCACTGCCTGTCATCGGCAAAACAGAGTTCCGCTTTGGATGTGTCGACGATGACTTTTTTCTTTTGGATATAGGCATTGACCGCATCCGGCTGCCCCTGTGCGAATACGGGGGCAGCCGTCAGCAGGCAGCACAATATCCCTGAAAGCAGGCGGGGCGGCATAGCGGCTTATTGGCGGATACGTTTCGGTTTTGCCGGCACGATTTCGCGGATGATGACTTGCGGCTCGGCTTTGGGTGCTGGCGGCGGGCAGACGGCATCTTTCGGGAATACGGGATTCCAGTAGAAGCTGCGGGCAAATTTGTCTTTATCGAAAACCACTTTGTATTGGCAGGTAGTAACATCTTCCACGCCGGAAGTGTTTTCAGGGTCGATACCTACGCCGGGGGTGTGGAAGTGGAACAGATAATCCCATTCGCGCACGCCGTACATACCTTCGTCGTAATGCGGGCGGCCCAGGATTTTGTAGATGTCGTCTTTGGTCAGGCCGGGGCGCATCTGATCCAGTTCGTCATAGGTCGGGAATGTACCGCGATCGTTGTTGAAGGTCAGGGAATAGGGTTTCGGGAAGACCGGATTGTCGGTCGTTCCGTCGGCTTTGACGTTGCTTTTGGTTGCGCAGGCAGACAGAATGCCCGCCGCCAATACTGCCAAGCCCGGTTTGACGATTTGTTTGATTTTCATATGCAGAATCCTTTTTTACCCGATGCCCGTCTGCCTTTTGTTCGGAAGAGCCGCATCAGGAGAGTTTTAAACGTTTGATTTTGGTTTGTAATATTAGCATAAAAAACGTGCGTATCAGTAAACGCGGTGTATTTGTACGGCATACGGAATGATGCGCGTGCGAATTTACGCATCCTGCCGGCAATTTGCCGATTCGCCGACATCGGCAACCTGTTATAATTCCTCTTTTAAATTCCTAACGTTTTCAAGCGAAAAACAGAATGACCATGCAAGAACATTACCAGCCCGCCGCCATCGAGCCCGCGGCGCAGAAAAAATGGGACGACGCCCGTATTTTCAACGTCTCCGAAGACGCTTCCAAACCCAAATACTACTGCCTTTCCATGTTCCCCTACCCCAGCGGCAAGCTGCACATGGGGCATGTGCGCAACTACACCATCGGCGACGTATTGAGCCGCTTCAAACGCTTAAACGGCTTCAACGTCATGCAGCCTATGGGTTGGGACGCGTTCGGTATGCCGGCGGAAAACGCGGCGATGAAACACAACGTCGCTCCCGCCGCTTGGACCTACGACAACATCGAATACATGAAAACCCAGCTCAAAAGCCTGGGTTTTGCGATTGACTGGGAACGCGAAACCGCAACCTGCAAACCCGAATACTACCGCTGGGAACAATGGCTGTTTACCAAGCTGTTTGAAAAAGGCATCGTCTACCGCAAAAACGGCACGGTAAACTGGGATCCGGTCGATCAAACCGTCCTTGCCAACGAGCAAGTCATCGACGGGCGCGGCTGGCGTTCGGGCGCGTTGATCGAAAAACGCGAAATCCCGATGTATTACTTCAAAATCACCGATTACGCCGAAGAGCTGCTTAACGACTTGGACAAGCTGGAACACTGGCCGGAACAAGTCAAAACCATGCAGCGCAACTGGATCGGCAAATCTCGCGGTATGACCGTGCGCTTCGCCGTTTCAGATGACAGCAAACAAGGTTTGGAAGGCGATTACGCGAAATTCCTGCAAGTTTATACCACCCGCCCCGACACGCTGATGGGCGCGACTTATGTTGCCGTTGCCGCCGAGCATCCGCTGGCAACTGCCGCAGCCGCCGGCAAACCCGAATTACAGGCATTTATCGCCGAATGCAAAGCCGGCTCGGTTGCCGAAGCCGATATGGCGACGATGGAGAAAAAAGGCGTGCCGACCGGCCGCTACGTCGTCAACCCGCTCAACGGCGACAAGCTGGAAGTGTGGATTGCCAACTATGTATTGTGGGGCTACGGCGACGGCGCGGTGATGGCGGTTCCGGCGCACGACGAACGCGATTTCGAGTTTGCCACCAAATACAATCTGCCTAAAAAACAGGTCATTGCCGTCGGCGACAACGCATTCGACGCAAACCGATGGCAAGAGTGGTACGGCGACAAAGAAAACGGCGTATTGGTCAACAGCGGCGACTTGGACGGCTTGGATTTTCAGACGGCATTTGATGCCATCGCCGCCAAGCTGCAAAGCCAAAGTGCGGGCGAACCGAAAACCCAATACCGCCTGCGCGACTGGGGCATTTCGCGCCAACGCTACTGGGGCTGCCCGATTCCCATCGTCCATTGCGAAAAATGCGGCGACGTATCCGTCCCCGCCGACCAACTGCCCGTCGTCCTGCCTGAAAACGTCGTACCCGACGGCATGGGTTCGCCGCTGGCAAAAATGCCCGAGTTTTACGAAACTACCTGCCCATGCTGCGGCGGCGCGGCAAAACGCGAAACCGACACCATGGACACCTTCATGGAATCAAGCTGGTATTTCTTCCGCTATATGTCGCCCAAGTTCGCAGAAGGCATGGTATCGGCTGAAGCCGCGAAATACTGGGGCGCGGTCGACCAATACATTGGCGGCATCGAACACGCGATTTTGCACCTCTTGTACGCGCGTTTCTTCACCAAACTGATGCGCGACGAAGGCTTGGTCAATGTTGACGAACCGTTTGAACGCCTGCTCACACAAGGCATGGTCGTTTGCGAGACCTACTACCGCGAAAACGACAAAGGCGGCAAAGACTGGATCAACCCTGCCGATGTCGAGCTGACTTTCGACGACAAAGGCCGCCCTGTTTCTGCTGTTCTGAAAACCGACGGCCTGCCTGTCGTCATCAGCGGCACGGAAAAAATGTCCAAGTCCAAAAACAACGGCGTTGATCCGCAAGAGCTGATTAACGCCTACGGCGCGGACACCGCCCGCCTGTTCATGATGTTTGCCGCACCGCCCGAACAGTCCCTCGAATGGAGCGACAGCGGCGTCGAAGGCGCACACCGCTTCCTGCGCCGCCTGTGGCGCACCATTTACGAATACCTGAAACAAGGCAAAGCGGTCAAAGCGTTCGCAGGCAGCCAAGACGGTTTGTCTAAAGAACTCAAAGACCTACGCCACAAACTGCATTCCACCATCGCCAAAGTCAGCGACGACTACGGCCGCCGCCAACAGTTCAACACCGCCATCGCCGCCGTGATGGAACTGCTCAACCAATACGACAAAACCGACACCGGCAGCGAACAAGGCCGCACCGTCGCCCAAGAAGTATTGGAAACCGCTGTACGCCTGTTGTGGCCCATCGTGCCGCACATCTGCGAAACCCTGTGGAGCGAATTGAACGGCGCGAAACTGTGGGAAGCAGGCTGGCCGACAGTCGACGAAGCCGCCTTGGTCAAATCCGAAATCGAAGTGATGGTTCAAGTCAACGGCAAACTGCGCGGCAAAATCACCGTCGCCGCCGACGCATCCAAAGCCGACCTCGAAGCCGCCGCACTCGCCACCGAAGGCGCGGTGAAATTCATGGAAGGCAGGCCCGCGAAGAAAATCATCGTCGTGCCCGGCAGACTGGTGAACATCGTGGTGTAAAGCCGATTCGGCATTGATTGCTGTAATTAGGAAAGGCCGTCTGAAACTTGGAAACAGGGTTTTCAGACGGCCTTTTTAAGGCAGATGGAGTTGTCTGCATTACAGACCTCAAATATAGTGGATTAACTTTAAACCGGTACGGCGTTGCCCCGCCTTAGCTCAAAGAGAACGATTCTCTAAGGTGCTGAAGCACCAAGTGAATCGGTTCCGTACTATTTGTACTGTCTGCGGCTTCGTCGCCTTGTCCTGATTTTTGTTAATCCACTAAAACTTAAATCTCAAAATCCAAAATATGAATTTATTTTTCGATACCGAATTGGGAAAGCAACAAAATGAAGCAACCCACAAAATCCGTGTAATGAGCGAGGCTTGGTTGGAAAAAAACGGCTACTGCCCCTGTTGCGGAAGCAAGCCGATGCAGAGATTTGCCAATAACAAACCTGTTGCCGACCTCTTTTGTCCAAATTGCCACGAGCAATATGAATTAAAGAGTAAAAATCAAAAAACCATAGGCAACAGTGTGCCTGACGGTGCATATCGCACTATGTTGGAGCGCATCCGGTCAGATACCAACCCCAACTTTTTCTTTCTTGCATATAAAAAAGCGGATTACTCCATACGGCAATTGGTGCTTGTACCCAAACATTTCATCACGCCGGATATGATTATTCCCAGAAATAAAGGCATTAAAAACCGGCCGAACCACATTATGTGTTCTATCAATCTCGCCCCTTTGCCTGAAAGCGGCAAAATATTCTTAATAGACAATTCCCGCATTATCGAACCCGAAACCGTTCTGAAAAAATGGCAATCCAATTTGTTTTTACGCAACCAAAATGCGGAGCGCAAAGGCTGGCTTTTGGCTGTTATGAAATGTATCGACCAACTTCCCGAAGAATTCACATTGTCGCAAATGTATGAATTTGAAGAAAAACTATCCATCCAATTTCCCAAAAACAACCATATCAGAGACAAAATCCGCCAACAGTTGCAAATTTTGCGCGACCAAAATACGATCGAATTCATTGGTCGCGGACTTTACAAAAAAATCGACAAATTGCGTCCGACTCCCAAGGCGTTTTAATTTCAAATCATGATACTGAATTCACAAGGGATATTTATTCTTTTGCTATTCTGAAAACAGTTGAAGTTCAGCGCAATATTGCCGCAAAAGGCAGCAGCCGTAAAAAAGTCGGAGAATTATTGGCAATTTATGCGTGATTTCGACAAACCGGCTGAAGAAGCTGCCGAACACGCCGCTGAAGGCGCGGTGAAATTCATAGAAGGCAAGCCTGCGAAAAAAATCATCGCCGTACCGGGCAGACTGGCGAACATCGTGGTGTAAATCTTTTTAAAAACATTAAATAATGTTAAGATGCCGTCCGAAATCCGTTTTGGATTCAGACGGCATTTTTTTAAATTTAATTTTTTAAGGAGTAAACCTAAATATGAAATTTCCTTCCTTCCTTCCTTCCTTCCTTCCTTCCTTCCTTCCTTTAAACGGATACTCTGCCTGTCGGCAGTAATCTCGGTATTGGGGGCTTGTACGGTCGTTGCTGATGTTTACGGTCAGGATTCCGCCACAATGAATGCTGCGGCTGCCGAAGATTATATGAAAACGGTTGAGTTGAACAAGTCTGCCGGCAATGTCGATACTACATCCAAAACAGCCCGTAGGGTGCAGGCAGTATTTCGACGTATGTTGCCTTATGCCGATGCGGCAAATAATACCGGCCATAAGTTTGACTGGAAAATGACGGTTTTCAAAAACGATGAGCTGAACGCGTGGGCAATGCCCGGCGGGAAAATGGCGTTTTATACGGGGATAGTCGATAAACTTAAGCTGACCGATGGCGAAATTGCCGCCATTATGGGGCATGAAATGACGCACGCCCTGCATGAACACGGTAAAAATAAGGTCGGGCAGAAAATCTTGACTAATATGGCGGCGCAGATAGGCACTCAGATTATATTAGACAAAAAACCGGACACTAATCCGGAATTGGTCGGATTGGGTATGGATATTTTGGGGACGTACGGCATTACCTTGCCTTATAGCCGCAGCTTGGAAGAAGAAGCCGATGAGGGGGGAATGATGTTGATGGCGCAGGCAGGCTATCATCCGGCGGCCGCTGTCAGGGTTTGGGAAAAAATGAATCAGGAAAATGACCAAAACGGCTTTATTTATGCTATTACCTCTACTCATCCGACAAACAATGCCCGTATAGAAAATCTAAAACGGTTGTTACCGACCGTTATGCCGGTTTATGAGCAAAGTGTCAGAAATAAGGGGCGCGTTAATAAAAAACGTTGGCGTTAAGGGAAGGGGATCGAGAATTTGAGCCGTTGTTTCAAAATGCCGTCTGAAATCGTTTGAGATTCAGACGGCATTTAAACAGTTCTGCGCCCGCCCGTTTTGCCTTCAAGCCCGCGCCGCTTAAATCCAATCCCCCCTGCAACGGGCTCAAAAAATCCCCGTGCCTCGCGGTCGGGGATGTTTCGGGTTTCGCGCCCGTCTGCGCCGTGCCTTGCTGTCGGGCTATGCCGTCTGCACCGCCGCCGTTTCGGCTTGGTTTGATGCGGTCGGGCATTTGTGCGGCTATGCCCTGATATTCGGTTCGGCGGTCTTGCCTGTCTTGGCAGGCATATTCAGCAGCGCGTCTATTGTGAACTTGCTGATTTTGCCGTTTGCCAAGTCGGCTACGCAATGGCTTCGATACCCTTGTTTTTGACGATGGTCAGCAGCTTCAACGCCGCGCCGCTCGGCTTTTTAACGCCCCGCTCCCAAGCCGAAACGTGATTTTTTCCCACGTTGAGATAGATGGCGAAAGCGGCTTGCGATAGTGCCTCCTTCTCCCTGATTGCCTTGATGTCTCCGCCGCTCAACGGTTTGATTTCGGTCAGGCAGGACTTGTCAAAGCCGCGCATAGTCTTTTTGTCGATTGCGCCGATGTCGTGCAATGCGGTTGCCATTTCGTGGATTACGCCGCTTAGCTCGCTTTTATATTTCCGTTCCATTTTCAAATCTCCTGTAAATCCATTTTGATAATCAGGGCTTCAAGCTCCTGCTTGGTGCACTTGGCGGCATATCGCGCTAAATCCTTCAGGGCTGCCAGTTCTTTATCTGTAATGTTTTCACGATCGTTCTTGGCAAAGGCATAAACGAAAAATGCCCTATCTGCCTGTTTGAACAATATCAGGCTGCGATAGCCGCCGCTTCTGCCTTGTCCTTGCCTTGCTATGCGCTGCTTAATCACGCCGCCGCCAAGGTCTGCATCTGTCAGCCCGTTATCCGCCCGCCTTACCGCTTCCGGCAGCTAGGAATCACTGATTTTGTGCTTCTTGGCAAATTTCGTTATTCACTGGTTTTTGAATATCCGCATTGTGTAGCTATTGATTTAGTGATGCTTGGAATTACACCAAAGACAGATAAGACGGCAAGCTGCCTTTTGCGTCCTGCAATTTCTCCGCTTATGCCGTCTGAAACACCTGCGGTTAATCTGCCTGTTTTTTGATCAATAGCCGCCAATGGCTCAAATTTTCGTTTTTAGCTCGTTTCCGCTTTCTGTCCCGATGCACCCGTGCCGCCAAGACGGCAAAAAAACGCAAACACACAAAACCCGCCACCAATCCGTTACTACTTGTTACCGTAATCGTTACCGATTTTTATTTTTTTATTATTTTATTTTATATACTTATTTTTATAATATCTTTCAGTAACGGCGGTAACGGGTAAGGGTAGTGCATTTCTATATAGGGGTTTTCCGAGAACCAAAAAAACCGCCCTGCATCTTGGACGGTTTTCCCCTGTTCCCTACGTCTTGGCAGTATTCCCCGCAAGCTCTTTTCCGCTTGGCATTCCTGATTTGGCGGTCGTTCAGCTTTATTTTCACGTATTTTTCGCGGTATTTTCGGATGCCGTAAAAAATCAGGTTAGTTCAATTAGGGCGGATTGGACGGGATTGCACCGTCAGGAAGGGGACGGCAGGATAACAATCAGCCTGAAAACCTTGTATTGATGGGGATTGGTTGATGGCATCAGGCAGGATTAAACGAAAAAAACGCTTAGAATTTCTAAGCGTTTTTGTATGTTGGTGCCGACAGCGAGATTTGAACTCGCACAGCCTACGGCCACTACCCCCTCAAGATAGCGTGTCTACCAATTTCACCATGTCGGCATTTGAAAAACTGTTATTTCTGCTGCTGAGGAACAGGGGCAGAAGGTTCGGTATTGCTTACGGGTTTTGGTGCTTGCTGAGTCTGTTGTACGTTGCTGAAGTCCAAACCGTGTTTTGTTGTGTGGGTGTGAATATACACCATAGCCATGCAGGTTGCAAAGAAAAATGTTGCTGCAACGGCGGTCGAGCGGCTGAGGAAGTTAGCGTTGCCGGCCGAGCCGAATACGCCTTGCGCGCTGCCGCTTCCCGATCCGAAAGTCGCGCCGGCATCCGCGCCTTTACCGTGTTGGAGCAATACTAACACGATGACGGCCAAAGCGGAAATAATATTAATAATCCAAATTAGGGTTTTGAAGGCTTCCATATTTTTCTACGCATTTTGTGCGGCACTGATGATGGCGGTAAAGGAGTCGTACGACAATGACGCGCCGCCGACGAGTGCGCCGTCCACATAAGGTACTGCGAAGATGTCGGCCGCGTTGTCCGCCTTCACACTTCCGCCGTAAAGGACGCGGATTTTAACATCGCTTCCGCACAAAGACAAGATTTCTTTGTAGATGAATGCGTGCATATCGGCAATCTGTTCGACGGTGGCGACTTTGCCGGTGCCGATTGCCCAGACGGGTTCGTAGGCGACGGCGATGTTTTTGGTGTCCAGCCCTTGCAGGATGGAAAGCTGGTGGGCGATGACTTCGTGTTCTTTGCCGGCTTCGCGCTCTTCGAGGCTTTCGCCGACGCACAATAATGGAATCAGTCCGACGTTGAGGACGTTTTCCATTTTGCGGCGTTGGATTTCGTTTTTCTCACCGAAATAGAGGCTGCGTTCGGAGTGTCCGATGAGGACGATGTCTGTTCCGATGTCGGCGAGCATTTCGGCGGACACTTCGCCGGTGTATGCGCCGTTATTGGGGAAGCGGCTCACGTCTTGGGCGCAGGTGAGGATGCGGTTGTTTAAAACGATTTGCATGGCGTTGTGCAGTTGCAGCAGGTAAACGGTCGGGGCGGCGAGTCCGATGAGGACGCGTTCGGCGGTGGGGTGGATGCGGAAGCGGTGCATCAGTGCGTTGTTGTTTTGGAGCCGGCCGTTCATTTTCCAGTTGCCGATGACCCATTTTTGATCCCACATTCCGATTTGGCGATACATCTTTTTTGCTCCGTGTCGTGTTTTTTCTGTCTGCCGCGTGTGGCGCGGTGCAACGTGAAGTTTAGTGGATATGCGGCGGGTTCGCAACTTGAAGCGGCCGGCCGGGGCGGTTTGGAATGTTGTTTCGGGCAGGCTGTTTTATAATGGCTGCCTGATATGTATGAAAATATAGGAGATGTGATGCACGCGCTTCATTTTTCGGCTTCGGACAAGGCCGCGCTTTATCGGGAGGTATTGCCGCAGATTGAGTCTGTGGTGGCGGACGAGACGGACTGGGTGGCGAATTTGGCGAACACGGCGGCGGTTTTGAAGGAGGCGTTCGGCTGGTTTTGGGTGGGTTTTTATTTGGTCGATACGCGTTCGGACGAATTGGTTTTGGCACCGTTTCAGGGGCCTTTGGCGTGTACGCGGATTCCGTTCGGGCGCGGGGTGTGCGGTCAGGCTTGGGCGAAGGGCGGGACGGTGGTTGTTAAGGATGTCAACGCGCATCCCGACCATATTGCCTGTTCGTCTTTGTCGCGTTCGGAAATCGTCGTGCCGCTGTTTTCAGACGGCCTCTGTATCGGCGTGTTGGACGTGGATAGCGAACATCCGGCGCAGTTTGATGAGACGGATGCTTTGTATTTGGGCGAACTGGCGAAGATTTTGGAAAAGCGGTTTGAGGCTTCGCGTCGGGCGGCTTGAGACTGGAAAAACAGGCGGGCGGCGCGTGCCGAAGTTGGCGCGGCGGGAGTGTGGTTTTATAATGCCTGCCATTGTTCAAACAATTATTTGACGGAGCGTTAAATGGATTTTGATAAAGCGCGGTCCAATATGGTCGAACAGCAAATCCGTCCTTGGGATGTATTGGATTTTGATGTTTTGGACGCTTTGGATGAGATTCCGCGCGAGCTTTTCGTGGATGAGCCTTTACAGGGTTTGGCGTATGCGGATATGGAGCTGCCGCTTGCCAACGGACATAAGATGCTGGAGCCGAAAGTCGTGGCGCGGTTGGCGCAGGGTTTGAAGCTGACGAAAAACGATACGGTTTTGGAAATCGGTACGGGCTCGGGCTATGCGGCCGCGCTTTTGGCAAAATTGGCGGGCAGGGTGGTTTCGGACGACATCGATGCCGAACAGCAAAACCGCGCCAAAGCGGTGTTGGACGGCTTGGGTTTGGACAATATCGATTATGTGCAAAACAACGGATTAACTGAACCTTCCGCGGGCGCGCCGTTTGATGCGGTTTATGTCGGCGGCGCGGTCAATATTGTGCCTGATGTGTTGAAACAACAGTTGAAAGACGGGGGGCGTATGGTGGTTATCGTCGGACGCAGGCCTGTTCAACGTGCGCTTTTGATGACGCGCAGGGGCGATACGTTTGAAGAGAAGGCACTGTTCGATACTTTGGTAGCTAATTTGACCGACAAGGATGCCCATCCTTTCG
The DNA here is from genome assembly GCF_047915665.1 of Neisseria sp. LACPHL-SPEC-2024-00856. Taxonomy (NCBI): domain Bacteria; kingdom Pseudomonadati; phylum Pseudomonadota; class Betaproteobacteria; order Neisseriales; family Neisseriaceae; genus Neisseria; species Neisseria sp. LACPHL-SPEC-2024-00856. The sequence goes on along the minus strand of NZ_JBLRPR010000004.1, from coordinate 53,403 downwards.
ACAGTTTTAATTTTTGATGTTCGGATTGCGATGCCGTCTGAAAGCGGATTTGGGGCTTCAGACGGCATTTTGCTTGGTTTTTCGGGGTTTTTGCGATGGATATTGTGCAACTTGGGGCGGCGGAATTGAAGGCGTGGATGGACGAAGGGCGGATGTTTTGTTTGTTGGACGTGCGTACGGATGAAGAAGCGGCGGTTTGTTCGCTGCCAAATGCGCTGCATATCCCGATGAATCTGATTCCGTTGCGGCAAAACGAGCTGCCGGACGATGTGCCGCTTGTGGTGTATTGCCACCACGGTATCCGCAGCCTGCATACGGCGATGTATCTGGCGGACGCGGGGTTTGATCATCTGTATAACTTAAAAGGCGGTATCGACGCGTGGGCGGTTGAGGTGGACAAATCTTTGCCGCGTTATTGAGCCTGATGGTTGCAGACGGCATTCCTTATCGGATACGGTACGGAATGCCGTCTTGATTATGATGCCAAAAATTCTTTGAGGAACAATAAGACGCACGCCATTTCGTCGGCGGATTCGCGTTGCGTGCCGTTGCCGGTGTGTCCGCCGCCGTCGGGAGCGTAGAGCCACGATTGCGCGGAGGTTTCGCGCAGTTTGGCGTAGAACTTGAGCGCGTGGGCGGGATGGACGCGGTCGTCGGACAGGCTGGTGGTAATGAGCGCGGGTGGATAATCGATGCCGTCTGAAAGATTGTGATACGGCGACAATTCGCCCAGCCGGCGTTTGCAGACTTCGTATTTCTGCGGGTTGCCGTATTCGTCCGTCCAGCTTGAGCCTGCGGAGAGCAGCGGATAGCGGATCATATCGGTCAGCGGTACTTCGCACACCAGCGCGCCGATGCTTTGCGGTTCGCGCACGAAGGCGGCGGCGGTAATCAGACCGCCGTTGCTGCCGCCCTGCAAACCGATGTGTTTGGGCGAACTGATGCCGCGTTCGGATAAATCGCGCACGACGGCAAGCAAATCATCGACGCTTTTGTGTTTGCTGATTCCCTGCGCCGCCTGATGCCAGCGCGGGCCGAACTCGCCGCCGCCGCGAATGTTCGCCAATACAAAGGCATTGCCCTCTTCCAGCCAATATTTGCCAATGCTGCCCAGATAATGCGGCAATTCGGGAATACCGAAACCGCCGTAGGCATAAACCAAAGTCGGCGTGTCGGGGGCGGCGTTTTTGCCGACGTGGAAATAAGGAATGCGCTCGCCGTCGGCCGAAGTCGTCCAAAACTGCCGCACTTCGATGCCGTCTGAATCAAACTGCTGCGGCTGACGGCGCATGACGGTCAGTTCCATCACGTTCAAATCCAGCGCAAACAGCGTCAGCGGCGTGGTGAAATCGCTGGCGGCAAGGTAAACCACGTCGCCGCCCCACGGTTGGTCGGTCATTTCCAACGCACCCGAAGGCAGGCGCGGCAGTTCGACTTCCTGCCATTTGCCATCAGTAAAACGCCACGCTTTCAGACGACCTTGTACGTTTTCCAGCAGACTCGCCACAACAAAACGCTTGGTCGTTTCCACGCTTTCCAATGCCTGCGTTTCATCGGGCGCAAACAAAAGCTGCGCCGCGCCCAATTCGCCGCGGTTCAATTTTACTGCTACCAGCGCGCCGCTCGGATAGCTTTGGTTCGCGCGGTTCCAGTCTTTACGCAACGTCAGCAAAAGATGTCCCGCCAGATAGCCGACCACGTCGCAATCGTTGGGCAGGTTTAACGGTTTCGCTTCGCCTCCGGCTGAGACCTGCAAATAGGTTTTGGTGTAAAAACCGTCCGATGCTTCAATCAAATCAATCGGCGAACCCTGCGGATCGAGATAACGCCACGCGTTCACCATCATCCCATCTTCGCCGATTTGGTACACCGGCAGGCTTTCCTCGAAACTTTTGCCGCGCTCCACCAGCCACACCTCGCGCGGATAGCCCGATTCGGTCAACTGCCGTTCGTCCCAAGCCGGACACACCCACACGCTGTTTTCATCGCGCCACGACACATGGTTTTTGCCTGCCGGAAAGTGAAAACCGCCTTCTACCAACTCCCCTGCTTCCAAATCCACTTCCAGCGTGTACGCCGTATCGCCGCCCGATTTGCTCAGCGTTAACAATGCGCGGTTGGGCTTTTCCACCAAGTGCGACACGCCGCCCAAATATACATCGTCGCCAAGCAACTCATCAAAATCCGCCACCGAAAACAGGATTTTCCACTCAGGATAGCCGGAACGGTACGTCGCCGCGGTACATACGCGGTACACGCCCTTCGGATATTCCGCATCCTGATGGAAATGGTACATCCGCGCGCGGTGTTCCTGACAAAACGGAATCTGCCGCGTGTCCTGCATCTGCGCCAAAATGCCGTCTGAAAGAACGCGCGCTTTGTCGTTTTCTAAAAAACGGGCGCGCGTTTCGGAATGCGCTGCGGCGGCAAACGCCTGCGTTTCGGCGGAATCGAGGTTTTCAAAATGGCGGTAGGGGTCGGGATAGGATTTCATCGGAATGCCGTCTGAACAATAGAAGGCGGATTATATCGGAAATTCAGGCGGACGATTGCCGCGCGGCCGGTACGGACGGCGGTTTGAAAAAGCAGGCGGCAATGCCGTCTGAAGGGCGGTATGGGTTTGAAGGCGGACGCGCCTGCGATTGTTTCCAGTTCCGTTCTCCTCGGGATAAACAATAGGCACGAATCGGGGGAAATCTTTGCAAAAACCGCCGGTCCGCGAAATGAGGCGCATAAAGGCGCGCCGAGAAAGTTTTATAGTGGATTAACAAAAATCAGGACAAGGCGGCGAGCCGCAGACAGTACAAATAGTACGGAACCGATTCACTTGGTGCTTCAGCACCTTAGAGAATCGTTCTCTTTGAGCTAAGGCGAGCCAACGCCGTACTGATTTTTGTTAATCCACTATAAAAACAAGGCATTAGAGCTTCATCAGGAAGATTTGGGAATTGCGCCCGTCAGACTGCCGGCTTTTGCGCCGCGCTTCGGGCAACCCGGCTTCCGATGCCGTCTGAAAGCCGCGTTCGGCAAACCATTCGCCGGTATTGGTGGACAGTGCGAACAGCTTGCTGATGCCTATGCCGCGCGCCTTGTCGATAATGTGGGCAAGCAGGCGTTCGCCGTAGCCGCCGTCCTGTGCCTGCGGCGAGACGGCAAGGCAGGCGATTTCGCCGCAATCGGCTTCGGCAAAGGTTTTCAGTGCGGCACAGCCGTACAGGTTGCCGTCGTGTTCGAGGATGGAAAATTCGGAAATGTGATTTTCGAGGTATTCGCGGCTGCGGTGCAGCAGGATGCCCTGTTCTTCCAAAGGACGGACGAGGGCGGCGATGTGCGGGATGTCGCCGCTGTGCGCCTGCCGGATGGAAACAAAGGATTCTTGGGCGACGGACGTGCCGATGCCGTTGCGGGTAAAGAGTTCTTGCAGCAGGCTGCCGTCGGCGGCGCCGTTGAGGATTTGGACGCGATGCACGCCGCCTTCGAGCGCGGCAACGGCGGACGAAATCAGCCGTCGCGTTTCGCCGTCGGCGTGTTCCGCCAGCGATTGCGCTTCCTGCGCCGAGAGGGTTTCGGCGAGCGTACCGTCGGGGTGGGCAATGCCGTCTGAAAGGGTCAGGTAAACGAGTTTTTCGGCCTGAAGCGAGACAGCGACGGAGGCGGCGGTTTGAAGCATATCGAGATAGAAGGTCTTGCCGCCGTAGGAATGTCCGAGCGGCGGCAGCCAGACGATATTGCCCGCGTCGAGTTGGAAACGGATGGCGGCGGTGTCGGTTTTGCGGATAACGCCCGCGTATTCCATATCGGTTCCGTCAATCACACCTATCGGACGGGCGGTCAGGAAGTTGCCCGATACGAGCGGAACGGAAGGCGCGCGCGCGAACCCGGAAACGCTGCCGCACAATGCGGCTTCAAAACGGCTGTGGACGGTGCCGGCAAACTGCTGCGCCTGTTCGAGCGAGGTTTCGTCGGTAACGCGCAAGCCCCGGCAATAATGCGGCGTGCGGCCTTGCGCGGCGGCGTGGCGGTCGAGGAAGTGGCGCGTGCCGTGGATGAGGACGAGCCTGATGCCCAGTTGCGACAACAGCCCGATGTCGGCGGCGAGCTTGTTTAAGGTATCGCCTTCGAGCAGGCGGTCGTCTATGCCGGCGACCAGCGTTTTGCCGCGCATTTGGCGGATATAGGGGGCGGCTTCGCGGAAGTGGGCGACAAAGAGGTCGGGCGCGCTCATAGGATGACGAGGTAGGAAAGCTGCATAATGAGGACGATAAGGGCAAACAGGGTTGCAATCGTCCAGTTGAACCCATCCTGACGGGCGGGCGCGGCGGGCGGTACGGAAACCTGTGGTGCGGCAGCAGGGGCGGCGGCAGGCGCAGGCGGCGTATCGTGCAGGGTTGTACCGCCGTTGAGGATGCCGGCGATTTCATCGCGAGAAATCTGTTTCTTGCCAATGGCGTGCGTGCCGATACGGTGAACGAGTTTGACATCCGAAACAGCCTCGGGCAAATCGTTGAATATAGGTTCTTTCGTGCTTGCCAGATGGTCTTTGGCTTTAAACAGCCCTTCGCATTTTTGGCAGACGACGAAGCCTTGGGCGACATTGAGCTGGGTTTCTTTGACCCAAAGGCGGGCTTTGCAGTGGGGGCAGAAACAGGCGGGCATGGTATTTCCTCGTGTGTGTCAGGTTTGATGCCGTCTGAGGCGTAAGGCGGTTCAGACGGCATATGCTTTGTTTTTATTCTACGCCGTACTGCCGGCGGTAGGCTCGGACGGGTTCGAGGAACTGTCCGAATTCGGGGTTGTTTTGCAACAGGATAAACAAATCGTTCAGGCTGGCGATGGGGGCGACGGGCAGACCGTATTGTTTTTCCACTTCCTGAACGGCGGACAATTCACCCGTGCCTTTTTCCATACGGTCGAGCGCGATGGCGACGCCGGCGGGGGTTGCGCCCTCCGCTTCAATCAGTTTGATTGATTCGCGTACGGATGTGCCGGCGGAAATCACATCGTCGATAATCAGCACGCGCCCTTTAAGCGGCGCGCCGACCAACACGCCGCCTTCGCCGTGGTCTTTGGCTTCTTTGCGGTTGTAGGCAAACGGGACGTTTACGCCTTTTTCCGCCAGCATCATCGCGGTTGCCGCCGCCAAAATAATGCCTTTGTAGGCGGGGCCGAACAGCATATCGAATCGGATGCCGCTTTCAATGATGGATTGTGCGTAAAATTTTGCCAGTTGCAGCGTGGACAAGCCGTCGTTAAAGAGGCCGGCATTGAAGAAGTAAGGCGACCGCCGTCCTGCCTTGGTGGTAAATTCGCCGAATTTTAAGACGTTTTGGGCGAGGGAGAATTTAAGGAAATCTTGGCGGAAATCGGTCATTTTTTGCTTTCTGTCAGGTATTGCGATGCAGTTGTGATTCTACCGCCCCGTGCGGCCTGCTTCAACTGCCGCCTGCCTGCAAGGCGTGTTTCAACTGTTTCAACACCTGCCAGTTTCGGGCTTTAAGTTCGGGTTGGCGTAAAAGCCGGGCGGGATGGTCAATGATGAAGAAGGGTCGGCTGCCGCACAAAGTTTCAATCATCGCCTGCCGTTCAGGCTGGACAAAAGCCTGCCCGAGGAAAAGGACGGCCGGGGCGCGGCAGCCGTCGAGTTCCCTGGCGATTTGACCCAGCGCATTCTCGATAGCCTGTTCAGACGGCATCGGGTTGCCGACGGCGGCGGTTTTCACCCAACAGGTTTTGTGGACATAAGCGGCATCCAGTCCTACGGCTTTGAGTATATTGTCGAGCAGGATGCCCGCTTTGCCGTGGAACAGTTGCCCGTAAACCGCATCCTCGGTCGGCGGACACAGGCTGACGACGGCGAGTCTGGTAATGCCCGAAGCAGCAGGAACGGGGGCGATGCCGTCTGAAACGCCGGGCAGAGGCGTTTCGGTTTCAGGCACGGGTTTGCGCGTAGGTACGGCGGCGGTTTCCAACGCTTTCATCGTTTCGAGCCGCGCCTGAACGTTATGGGGTTGGGAAGGGCGGATCGGGGCGGCGCGGACGGTTTGGGGACGTGCCTGTGCCGGGGTTGCGGGTGTGTTTTTGGGCGGCAGGACGGCGGCTCCCCGCTTCAACCACATCGGACCCAAACCCAAAGCTTCATGCAGGTGGAGGTAGCGCGCGCTTAACATATTTTCTCCATCAAGACGGCATCTTCGGTTTTACCGTCGGCTGTACGGTAATAGTTTTTCCGCCTGCCCGCATCGGTAAAGCCGTGCGCTGCGTACAGTGCCTGTGCGGCGGTGTTGCCTGCGCGGACTTCGAGCAGCAGGCGTTGCGTGTCTTCGGGCAGATGTGCGAACCAATATTCGAGCAGGGCGGACGCAACGCCACGGCGGCGGCATTCGGGCGCGGTGGCAATCAGGTGCAGCTCGGATTCGTCGGGCAGGTTCTGCCAAACGATAAAGGCGGCAATCCCGCCGTCTTTTTCCGCAAGGAAAACCTGTTCGGACGGCGAAACAAGCGCGGACTCAAATTGGCGTTGCGTCCATGCGGACGGGTTGCAGACGGCATCGAGTGCGGCGAGTGCCGCGCAATCGGCATAAACGGCGCGGCGGATGTTCACGGACGCGCCCTCCGTTCCGCCTGTTCTTTGGCGGTCAGGGCGATTTTGTTGCGGACGTAGAGCAGCTCGGCGTGTGCCGCAGCGACGGCGGGAAAACCGCCTTCCGCCGCCAGATTGAGGAAATCGGCGGCGGTCGGCATATCGGGTTTGCCTGAGAAGGGCGGACGGTTTTCCAGCGCGAACGCATTGCCGATGCCGTCTGAAAAGGCACATCCCTCCGGCAGCCGGATGTCTGCCGCCCTACCGACCTGATAATCGCTCAAACGGCGGCGGTTCAGCGTGTCGAACCACGCATAAAACACTTCGCCCATACGCGCGTCCGCAGCAGCAAGGATGCAGCTTTGCGGCGGCGGCAGCGAGGCGGCGGCATCGAGCGAGGGTACGCCGATTAAGGGGGTATCGAACGGCGTTGCCAAACCCTGAGCCACACCGATGCCGATACGCAGTCCGGTAAACGCGCCGGGGCCTTTCGCATAAACAATCGCCCCCAAATCGGCGGCGGTAATGCCCGCATCGTGAAACAGCGTGCGGATTTGCGGCAAAATCCATTCGGATTGGCGGCTGCCGGCCTCTTGATGGAACAGGCGGGTTTCGCCGTCGGCGCGCAGCGCGAGCGACAAATAGGAAGTTCCGGTATCGACGGCGAGGACGGGGCGGTTGAAATCGGCTTGCATAATGTTGTCCTGAAAGGTTCGGACGGCATTATAACACCGCCCCCTTGTGCAAACCGCCCGATTGCGACCGCCGCAATGATTCCGCCCGCGCCCGCCGGGACGGTTCGCAATATTGTCCTCGTAAGCAATTATTTCTGTTATAATAATAAATTATCAATCCGTGAAAGAAACACCATGAAAAATAAAACGCGTTCCTGCGTTCCTGCGTTCCTGCGTTCCTGCGTTCCTGCGTTCCTGCGTTCCTGCGTTCCTGCGTTCCTGCGTTCCTGCGTTCCTGCGTTCCTGCGTTCCTGATCCTTTTGTCTGCTGAAGCCTCGGCTGCCGACGGCGCTCAAAGCAAAGGTTTTTATGTTCAGGCAGATATCGGGCTTGCCCGGGAAAAACTGACCAACGGCGGCACAAATGCCGAATACAAAAAGCAGGCGGTTCATCCCCGTTTCTCGGCAGGTTACGATTTCGGGCAATGGCGTTTGGCTTTGGATTATTCGCGTTACCGCGCCATCAAAAAAGATGCACACGCCTCAACAAAGTCACAACCTTTTTTCGAGACGGAATATAACGCCCACAACAAAGTCAAAAGCCGGTCTGTCGGCATTTCCGCTATTTACGATTTTGAAACACAATCTCCCGTCAAACCTTATGTCGGCGCGCGTTTGAGCGTGAACCATATCAGCATCGATTTCAGCGATGACGGTTATATCAAAAATACCAGTCCTGTGCCGTTACCCAAGCAAATCCTCGACAACATTTTCCCCGGTATTCCCACCATTCAGGCAGGTCAGACCGTTCCCTTCGCCCAAACGACAAACCATATCGGCATTACCCGCCTCGGTGTCGGTGCGACGGCGGGGGTAAGCTACGAGATTACGAAAAATGCCGCGTTGGATTTGGCGTACCATTACGACGATTGGGGTAGGCTGGAAGGCAACAGGGTCAGAACCCAAGAAATTTCCGGAGGCATAAGATATACATTCTAAATCTTGCCTATCCCGACAAAAAACCAAGCCGGCCGGCTTGGTTTTTTTGTTTGACAGGATTCGGATAAGGGGCGGTAAGCCGCCCTTTCTGATTTCCAGCCGGACGGTTATTTGACGATTTGGTCCAATTCGCCCTTGGCATAACGGCTTGCCATTTTTTCCAAGGAAACCGGTTTGATTTTGCCTGCCTGACCTTCGCAACCGAACGCAAGATAACGGTCGAGGCAGATTTGCTTCATCGCTTCAATGGTTTTGCTCAGGTATTTGCGCGGATCGAAGTCGGATGGGTTTTCGGCAAGGTAGCGGCGTACCGCGCCGGTGGAAGCAAGGCGCAGGTCGGTATCAATGTTGACTTTGCGCACGCCGTGTTTGATGCCTTCGACGATTTCTTCAACCGGCACGCCGTAGGTTTCGCCGATATTGCCGCCGTATTCGTTGATGACTTTCAGCCATTCTTGCGGAACGGAGCTGGAGCCGTGCATCACGATGTGTGTATTGGGCAGGGCTTGGTGGATTTCTTTGATGCGGTCGATACGCAATACGTCGCCTGTGGGCGGACGGGTGAATTTGTATGCGCCGTGGCTGGTGCCGACGGCAATCGCCAATGCGTCAACACCGGTATCTTTTACGAAACGTACGGCATCTTCAACGCTTGTGAGCATTTGGTCGTGGGAGAGTTTGCCTGCCGCGCCCACGCCGTCTTCTTCGCCGGCTTCGCCGGTTTCTAGGTTGCCCAATACGCCGATCTCGCCTTCAACGGACACGCCGCAAGCGTGGGAGAAATTGACGACGGTACGGGTGGCGTTGACGTTGTATTCGTAAGAAGAAGGGGTTTTGCCGTCTTCGAGCAGCGAGCCGTCCATCATCACGGAGGAGAAGCCCAGTTGGATGGAGCGTTGGCACACGTCGGGCGATGCGCCGTGGTCTTGGTGCATCACGACGGGGATGTGCGGGAATTCTTCGACAGCCGCCAAAATCAAGTGGCGTAAAAACGGCGCACCCGCGTATTTGCGCGCGCCGGCGGACGCTTGAACAATGACGGGTGCGCCGACTTGGTCGGCGGCTTCCATAATGGCGCGCATTTGTTCGAGGTTGTTGACGTTGAACGCGGGCAGGCCGTAGCTGTTTTCGGCGGCATGGTCGAGCAGTTGGCGCATAGATACGAGTGCCATTTTTGTCTCCTTGGACAGTGGGGTAGATAAGGCGGATTATAATGTTTTTTACGGCGGAAAACTATGGGCGGCTATGCCGGCGCGGGCAGGCGGGCGGCGCGGTTTGTGATAATATCCCCGCTGTTTTTTGAGGTCGGACAGGGGGCGGGGATGAATCCGGACGGGTTTGCGGCGCATTTTGACGCTTATTTGGAAAACATCGTGCGCGAGGGCAAGTCGGAGCACACGGTTGCTGCATACCGGCGCGATTTGGAAGAACTGTTTGCGCTGTTGGCACAAATGCCGTCTGAAGATGGAGGCGGCGTGCCGCAGGACTTGTCGCGGCGCGATTTTACGGCGGCGTTGCGGCGTTTGTCGCAGCGCGGTTTGAATGCGCGGACGCTGGCGCGCAAGCTGTCGTCTTGGCGGCAGTATTGCGCCTGGCTGGTCAAACGCGGGCTGATGTGCGCCGACCCGACCGCCGGCATCAGTCCGCCGAAGCAGCCGCAACGCATCCCTAAGGCGCTGCCCCAGGAATGGTTGAACCGGATGCTGGATTTGCCCGTGGACGGCGGCGACCCTCTGGCGGTGCGCGATCACGCCCTGTTCGAGCTGATGTACGGCAGCGGTTTGCGTGTGAGCGAGATACACGGTCTGAATGCGGATGATGTATATTTGGACGAGGCGTGGGTACACGTTACCGGCAAAGGGCGCAAGCAGCGTCAGGTTCCGCTGACCGGCAAAAGCGTGGAAGCCCTGAAAAACTATCTGCCGCTGCGTCAGACGGCATCGGACGGCAAAGCCCTGTTTACCGGCAGGAACGGCACGCGCCTGAGTCAACGCCAAATCCAAAAACGTTTGGCGCAATGGGCGGCGCAAAACGGCGACGGCAGGCACGTTTCGCCGCATATGATGCGCCACAGCTACGCCGGACACCTGTTGCAGGCTTCGCGCGACATCAGGGCGGTGCAGGAGCTGCTCGGGCACAGCAGCCTTTCGACCACGCAGATTTACACCAAGCTCGATTTCGACCACATCGCCCGCCTGTATGACGAAGCCCACCCGCGCGCCAAGCGGCAGGACGAATGACATACGGCAAAATCAGCCGTCAGCCGCACGCTCTTGATATATAATTGACCGTTGCACCCGGACGACACACAAAAAAGACACACCATGAACCCAAGCCCCCTACTCGACCTGATTGACAGCCCGCAAGATTTGCGCCGTCTGGACAAAAAACAGCTGCCGCGCCTTGCCGGCGAGCTGCGCGCCTTTCTGCTGGAATCTATCGGGCAGACCGGCGGACATTTCGCCAGCAATCTGGGCGCGGTCGAACTGACCATCGCCCTGCACTATGTGTACGACACGCCCGAAGACAAGCTGGTGTGGGATGTCGGACACCAAAGCTATCCGCACAAAATCCTGACAGGCAGGAAAAACCAGATGCACACCATGCGCCAATATGGCGGTTTGGCGGGTTTTCCGAAACGTTGCGAGTCGGAATACGACGCGTTCGGCGTGGGGCATTCGTCCACTTCCATCGGCGCGGCGTTGGGTATGGCGGCGGCAGACAAACTCTTGGGCGGCAACCGCCGCAGCGTCGCCATTATCGGCGACGGCGCGATGACGGCGGGGCAGGCGTTTGAAGCCTTAAATTGCGCGGGCGATATGGATGTGGATCTGCTGGTCGTCCTCAACGACAACGAAATGTCGATTTCCCCCAACGTTGGCGCACTGCCGAAATACCTTGCCAGCAACGTCGTGCGCGATATGCACGGACTGTTGAGTACCGTCAAAGCGCAAACGGGCAAGGTATTAGACAAGATACCCGGCGCGATGGAGCTTGCCCAAAAAGTCGAACACAAAATCAAAACCCTTGCCGAAGAAGCCGAACACGCCAAACAGTCGCTGTCGCTGTTTGAAAACTTCGGCTTCCGCTACACCGGCCCCGTGGACGGACATAACGTCGAAAATCTGGTGGACGTATTGAAAGACTTGCGCAGCCGCAAAGGCCCTCAACTGCTGCACGTCATCACCAAAAAGGGCAACGGCTACAAACTCGCCGAAAACGACCCCGTCAAATACCACGCCGTCGCCAAGCTGCCCAAAGAAGGCGCGGCGCAAATGCCGTCTGAAAAAGAACCCAAGCCCGCCGCCAAACCGACCTATACCCAAGTGTTCGGCAAATGGCTGTGCGACCGGGCGGCGGCAGATTCCCGACTGGTTGCGATTACCCCCGCCATGCGCGAGGGCAGCGGACTGGTGGAGTTTGAACAACGATTCCCCGACCGTTATTTCGATGTCGGCATCGCCGAGCAGCACGCCGTAACCTTTGCCGGCGGTTTGGCTTGCGAAGGGATGAAGCCCGTCGTGGCGATTTATTCCACCTTTTTACAACGCGCCTACGACCAACTGGTGCACGACATCGCCCTGCAAAACCTGCCCGTTTTGTTTGCCGTCGACCGCGCTGGCATCGTCGGCGCGGACGGCCCGACCCATGCCGGTTTGTACGATTTGAGCTTCTTGCGCTGCGTGCCGAACATGATTGTTGCCGCACCGAGCGATGAAAACGAATGCCGCCTGCTGCTTTCGACCTGCTATCAGGCAAATTCACCGTCCGCCGTCCGCTATCCGCGCGGAACGGGTACGGGCGCGCCGGTTTCAGACGGCATGGAAACCGTGGAAATCGGCAAGGGCATTATCCGCCGCGAAGGTGAGAAAACCGCTTTCATTGCCTTTGGCAGTATGGTCGCCCCCGCATTGGCGGTTGCCGAAAAACTGAACGCCACCGTCGCCGATATGCGCTTCGTCAAACCGATAGACGAAGAGTTGATTGTCCGCCTTGCCCGAAGCCACGACCGCATCGTTACCCTTGAAGAAAATGCCGAACAGGGCGGCGCAGGCGGCGCGGTGCTGGAAGTGTTGGCGAAACACGGCATCTGCAAACCCGTTTTGCTTTTGGGCGTTGCCGATACCGTAACCGGACACGGCGATCCGAAAAAACTTTTGGACGATTTGGGTTTAAGTGCCGAAGCGGTGGAACGGCGTGTGAATGGTTGGTCGGCACGTCAGGTCTGAACGGATACGGAAATGCCGTCTGAAACCCGATTCGGGCTTCAGACGGCATTGTCGCGGTTGCGGCAGGCGGGTTCACCAGATTCCGTCAAAGGTTTTCGCGCCGCGCCAAAACTTCCACCTGTCGGCGGGTTTGAAGGTCAGCGTACCGCCGTGTTGTCCGTCCGTGGCGATGTCCAGCCGCTTGATTTTGCCGGCGCGGACGGCTTCGTAGATCGGTGCGAACCAGCGTTCTTCCCACTGCTGCAATATTGCCGCATACCGCTCCCTGTCCCCTGTCAGGGCGGTCAGGCGCAAATCGTCCATAAACAGGATATGGTGCGTATCGGGCAGGTGCGCCGCCGTTTCCGCATAAGCTCGGAAGCTGTCGGGCAGTGCGTGGCGGTTCGGGTGGAAACGGCTCCAAACCGTATCGGCGAAAAGCGTGCCGCCTTGACTGCTTCCGTGCAGACTGTCCCAAAGCCACAGCCCGTTCAATTCGGGCAGCCCGCGTTTTTTGCGGTTATGGTTGACGGGGTGCGCCGCCAGCCACATTTGGATTTCGGTTTGGACGCGCAGCCATTCCAACGCGTCTTCCCCGTCCGGCTGATCGTCCGCGCCCAACAATCCGCCCAAGTCCAAAACGGGCTTCGCGTCCCAGCGGTACGCGTGGGGAAGGGAAACCAGCCATAATTCGGGCAGGACGGGCGTGAAATGCCAGGGAATATCGGCGTAAAATTCAGACAAATCGCGGCAGAGCCGTTCCGCTTCATCCGTACCGACATCCAAATATTCCGCCGTCAGGACATTTGCCTGATGCATCCCCATCTTTTGCCAGACGGGCGTGGCGAGCGCGACGGTTTCAGACGGCATATTCAGGCTTTGCGCCGCGCGTTCCACCAGTCTGCCGCACCACAAATAACGCGCGTAAAATGCCGAAGCCGTGCAGCTTTGGCGGTGCAGCGAGCCGTATTGCAGGATTTTGTTGAAGGCGTGCAGGCATAGAGGTATTCGGATTTCGTCTCCATCCAAATTGAGCGAGGGGAGGGCGAGGGTGAGTTTCATCGTTTGACGTTTTAGAAATGCAGGTCAGGCGCAACATTATAGAGGATTCGGCGCAAACGCCGTCAAAAAGGAACAATATGGCTGTCTTCCCACTTTCGGCAAAACATCGGAAATACGCGCTGCGCGCGCTTGCTGTTTCGATTATTCTGGCTTCGGCGGCATACATTGCTTCGACAGAGAGGACGGAGCGCGTCAGACCGCAGCGCGTGGAACAAAAACTGCCGCCGCTGTCTTGGGGCGGCAGCGGTGTTCAGACGGCATATTGGGTGCAGGAGGCGGTGCAGCCGGGCGACTCGCTGGCGGACGTGCTGGCGCGTTCGGGTATGGCGCGGGACGAGATTGCCCGAATCACGGAAAAATATGGCGGCGAAGCCGATTTGCGGCATTTGCGCGCCGACCAGTCGGTTCATGTTTTGGTCGGCAGCGACGGCAGTGCGCGCGAAGTGCAGTTTTTTACCGACGAAGACGGCGAGCGCAATTTGGTCGCTTTGGAAAAGAAAGGCGGCGAATGGCGGCGGACGGCTTCTGAGGCAGATATGAAGGTTTTGCCGACGCTGCGTTCGGTCGTGGTCAAAACGTCGGCGCGCGGTTCGCTGGCGCGGGCGGAAGTGCCCGTCGAAATCCGCGAATCCTTAAGCGGGATTTTCGCCGGCCGCTTCAGCCTTGACGGTTTGAAGGAAGGCGATGCCGTGCGCCTGCTTTACGACAGCCTGTATTTCCATGGGCAGCAGGTGGCGGCGGGCGATATTCTGGCGGCGGAAGTCGTCAAGGGCGGCACAAGGCATCAGGCGTTCTATTACCGTTCGGACAAGGAAGGCGGAGGGGGCGGCAATTATTACGATGAAGACGGCAGGGTGTTGCAGGAAAAAGGCGGCTTCAACATCGAGCCGCTGGTCTATACGCGCATTTCTTCGCCGTTCGGCTACCGTATGCACCCCATCCTGCACACTTGGCGGCTGCACACGGGCATCGATTATGCCGCACCGCAGGGAACACCGGTCAGGGCTTCCGCCGACGGCGTGATTACCTTTAAAGGCCGGAAGGGCGGCTACGGCAACGCGGTGATGATACGCCACGCCAACGGTGTGGAAACGCTGTATGCGCACTTGAGCGCGTTTTCGCAGGCACAAGGCAATGTGCGCGGCGGCGAGGTCATCGGTTTTGTCGGTTCGACAGGGCGTTCGACCGGGCCGCACCTGCATTACGAGGCGCGCATCAACGGGCAGCCCGTCAATCCTGTTTCGGTCGCATTGCCGACACCCGAATTGACGCAGGCGGACAAGGCGGCGTTTGCCGCGCAGAAACAGAAGGCGGACGCGCTGCTTGCGCGCTTGCGCGGCATATCGGTTACTGTGTCGCAATCGGATTGAAGTTTGAACCGGCGACGAAAACAATGCCGTCTGAAAATCTGCAAACAGGTTTTCAGACGGCATTTATAGTGGATTAAAATAAAAGGCTGTGTCTTAATTTTGTGTTGATATTTTAGTTAGCCCTGCTTTAAAATAACACTGGATTTTAGAAAATCATCGGTCAGTAGAAATGTTGCAAGATGGTATAATTTTTATTTTTCAAGTTTTAGTCAATGATGATTTTCACTATCTTCCCACTTTAAAAGGTTTAAAATACTTGCTTTAATTGGTCTCTTATCTCCCCAGAAAATTAAAGAATTAAGTATTTTCTGAACACTGTCGGATGTAAGGTAAGAATATGCATTCTCGGCTTCTTCTTTTGAATTAAATGATATAAAATAAACCGTGTCATCAAATTGGACTGGTTTTCTTTCTATTGGCTCAACAAGTCTAAACGATAAATTTTTATAAAGACTACATATCGCAATTTTCCACATTTTGAAAGAGTAATCACCTACTCCAAAAATTGAAAATCGTGGATTCTTTTTGTAAATGCTACTCCCACGAGCATCAAGTTTTTCAGAGTGAGATAAAAGATAATTCCATGTTTTTGGATACTTTTCTCTTATATAAGATGTATCCATTCCAATTGCTTTTTGCGTAACAATGGCAAATTTGTTTCGCCATTCATTACCAGATCCAATATCAGAACCTTTCATCAATGGATATAAAATATCTGGCTCAATATCAACATATTCTCCAAGTCCATTAATGTAGCCCCTTTCATCTCGCGTTAGCTCCATAACAGATGAGAGGTCATGCTTAATTCCTGACCTCCATTTAATACTACTAGAACCAAGAAGATTTTTAAGCTGATTGTAATCATCTAAGTTTGATATAGTTAAGCCATCTCTATGACCTATCGTTGTACAATCAGTTGTATTTAAACTATCAAATACGGAACAGTCGTAGCAAGGAGTTGATTTCTGGTCGAACACAAGAACCATTAAACATGCATCAACAGATGCATTAAATAATTCTTTTGCATTTATTTTATAGATTGATGCATTGATAAGGTGAGCATTACTTTTCTTAGCATAGGCAATAATCTTTCTTGCAACTGCTGTTTTAACAAGCATAGCAATAGTTCCGTTTTTATTATGAAACCATGACAAGTTTTCAATGAGCATCCATTCAGAAATATCAAAATTAGCCTTACCTGTTATGGCATCAACCCCCTTAAAACCCAAGAAATTATTCTTCTCTGGTAAATTATTGCTTCTTAAACTTCCTTGTGTTGAGTTAGTAACCCAAGGCAGGTTCCCAATAACCAATAACTTATCATTTATCTTGGAGAGATTCTCTTTCCAGTTCGTAGAAAAAAAATCAGACTGTTTGATGTGAATGTTAGTATTGCCTATGGATGACAATTTATTATCAAGAATTTCCACATAATCCTTGTTTATCTCGTAACCAAATATTTCAGCATCGGGAAAGATTTTTCTTGAAGCAATGACAAAAGCACCTACACCACATGTTGGCTCAATAATTGAGTCGGCATTGATGCCAATATTTTTAAGTTTTTCACAAACTTGTATTGCAAAGTAATCAGGTGTTTGAAAATCACCAAATTCCTTTTTATTGCGAATTTTATTGTTCATAAAAATACCTTAAGAAAATTTGAAGATAGAGTGAATACCTTGAACTTGACCAGCCATTTCAATAACTCTTGTATATTGAAGTCTCCATTGAAGAGCATTTGATATAGTTAAAAATCCTTGATTTGGAGGTGTGATAAGGATTTCATTTGCTATATTATTTAGTTCAATTTCTTCAACTGGAAGATTTCGCTCAATCATAAAACCAATGAGGTCATCGCGGTTTCCATTTTTTCGAAGAATTTCCAAAATCCCTGTTGTGGTCTGGAAATCTGCTGTTCTGCTTGCTTCAACGAATATTGTGTCAGTAATATTTAATCTACCAGTTCGTGAAATTGAGTCATCATATTTCTCATATACAAATACAATTAAATTATAGCCAAGACCAAAAATTTTCTGTCTCGCTGATTTGTATGGGCATGAGGATTGTGGTTGCCGTTTACTTGTTACTTTCATATCAGTGTTCAAACTTGGAAAATCTATACCATTCGCAGAGTTTCCCAATTGGAATGAATAATTTTGAGCCAAATAATTTTTAAATTTATGCTCTAAATATGTACCGACTGCCTTGCCGTCAGTAACTCCAAATAGAGCAGGCTCTGCATGATTGCTTTCAACTTGTGAGAATGTATGTGCTTCTTTTACAAATGTTTGAATGTCTAAATTTAACATTTCAGTTATACCTTAATCTTGAATTGAGTTAATTTACACAGGAATAGCAGGACGTTTAGTTACGTCTGCTGACCTAATTGTACACATAGTGTTACGGATAAAATCCATCAGGATTACCTCTTTGTTTGCCAACGTATCTTTGGCAAAATTAACAAAGTTATGATACACCAAGTAATTGTTCAAATACTTGGTTGCAACCCCTTTAAACCGATGAACAATCATGTTTTTCAGTATGCTGTGGTAACTGTTGATTGTTTGAATGTTAAACGTACAAACTGCACGTTTACCGCGTGGAATGCGGATATGGCTTAAATTCATATCCAGCGATAATTTTTGATATGGTCTTAATGAATCGGTAACAAATACAGAATCTTTGGCAACTTTGCCATTTAGAACTTTTTGCAAATCTTTTAGAGATGGCTTACCTAGATTGCTAATTCTAGCAACAGATTTACCGTCCAAATTGATACAACAAGGAACACAAACTTGTTCTTTGGAAATGCCACGCTTCGTTGCTCTCGTTCCTCGTTTGTGAGCAGGACGTGGCAGATTAAAATTTTTGTGGTGTCCTTTGTAAGAAATAGTTGAATAAGTTTCGTCAGCTTGCACAATGCCATCTAACTCAACTTCATTCATCATGTTTTGAAGTGCGTCTAAAATTTTGTGTCGCCACGCAAAAGCAGTAGCGAGATTGATTTCGCAAATTTCAGCACATTTACGCAATGGGTATTTTTCAATCATGCAATGAATGTATTTTTCCCAAACTTCAATGTCTTTTTGCGTGTTGTAGAGAATAGTGCCTGTTTGCTCAACAAAAGATTTTTTGCAATCACGACACAAATAGCGTTGGTTATCGCATTTCGTACCATTTCTTACAAAATGCGTAGATTGACAATGTGGGCAATTCGTAATTTTTCTTGGTTCAATGACTTTTTTGATTAACAGAAGTCAAAAAAGCCTGTTTATCCGTATCGGATAAGTTTTCAAAAAGTTGTTTTAAAATGTCTAATTCTTTTGTTACGCCAGACATGATAAAATTCCTTGTAGTTCAATTGGCTGCAAGGAATTTTAGCAAAATTTAGTGTAAAAATCAACACATTGTTAAAACACAGCCAAATAAAACTAAGCCAAGGAAGTACTGCCGTCATTCCCGCGAAAGCGGGAATCTAGAAATACAACGCGGCAGGAGTTTATCGGAAATGACTGAAACCCAACGCACCGGATTCCCGCTTTCGCGGGAATGACGAAGTGGCGGGAATCCGGATTTATCCGTTCCGGCAGTGTTTGCAAATAAAAGAAAACCCAACCGTCCCGATTCCCGGCAGGGCTGTGTTACGGATTTTGCAGCGAGGGCGCGGGGCGGTCTTGCGCCTGTTTGGTTTGCAGGGTTGTCAGTTTTTTCGTCAGCAGATTCAGAATCACGCCGTAGGCGGGCAGGAAAAACAGACCGCAGACGGTAAGTTTGAACAGGTAATCGACAAAAGCGATGCCCTGCCAGTTTGCCGTCATAAATTCATCGCTGCTTGCATAGAAGGCAACGGCGAAAAATACCAACGTATCCAAGGCGTTGCCGATGACGGTTGATGCGGTTGGGGCAATCCACCACGCTTTCAGACGGCGTAATTTGTTGAATACAAAAATATCAAGGATTTGTCCGAGCGCATAGGCGGCAAAGCTGGCTAAGGCGATGCGTCCGACAAAGGTGTTGAATTCGGACAGCGCGCCCAAGCCTGTCCAACTGCCGTTGTGGAACAAAACGGAAAAGATGTAGGAAAGCAAAAGGGCGGGGAACATGACCCAAAAGATAATCCGCCGTGCCAAGTGCGAACCGAAAATGCGGACGGTCAGGTCGGTGGCAAGGAAGATGAAGGGAAAGGAAAATGCGCCCCAAGTGGTGTGGATGCCGAAAATTTGGAAGGGGAACTGCACCAGATAGTTGCTGGCGGCGATGATGAGGATATGAAAAAGCACCAGCCAGAAGAGTGCCTTCTGTTGCTGTGCGTCGGTAAATGCGTACATAAAAATCTTTCGGAAAGGCGTTCAGACGGCATATCGTATCGAAGGAATGCCGTCTGAAATATGGGAAGGATGGTTTATTGTGCGTCGTGCTCAAACAGGCGTTTACGCGCCAATGCTTCAAACTCGGTGCCTGCTTTGCCGTAATTGGCGAAAGGATGAATGGCGATGCCGCCGCGCGGTGTGAACTCGCCGAATACTTCGATGTATTTCGGATCCATCAGGGCAATGAGGTCTTTCATGATGATGTTGACGCAGTCTTCATGAAAATCGCCGTGGTTGCGGAAGCTGAAGAGGTAGAGTTTCAGGGATTTGCTTTCCACCATTTTGATGTGCGGAATGTAGCGGATGACGATGGTGGCGAAGTCGGGCTGCCCGGTCATGGGGCAGAGGCTGGTGAATTCGGGACAGACGAATTTGACGAAATAGTCGTTGTCGGGATGTTTGTTGTCGAATGCTTCGAGAATTTCAGGCGCGTAGCCGATCGGATATCGGGTTTTCTGATTACCCAAAAGCGAGATGCCTTGCAGCTCTTCGTTGTTGCGGGACATAGGGTTTCCTTAGTTTTTTAATGTGGGAGGTTTTCGAACCACGGGGCGGCGATTGTAATATAAGCGGCGGTATCTGTGTAGTTTTCTTCAGACGGCATGGTGCAGGCGGCGGTGTTTGCCGTGTCATATATAAACGAAATATATTTTCAGTTTTGCCGCCTGAAGCGTTGTTTTTTGAATATTGCATCTAAAATACTGACTTGATTGCGTTATTGCGCGGATATAGAATCTGCCTCCTATTGAAAGAACATTGTTTATATGAAATCAGGAAATTCGGAACCCAATCTTATGGATACGCACACGGACGAAACAAAACTTCAAAACACGCAAGCCAAACGCAAACGCCGCCTGACGGCATTGACGCTGCTGTTCGCGCTTGCCGCCGCAGCCGCCGGGTCGGCGTTTTTTTTATGGTGGCAGCACGAAGAGGAAACGGAAGACGCTTATGTTGTCGGACGCGTGGTTCAGATTACGCCGCAAACGGGCGGTATGGTGCGGAAGGTGTTGCATGATGATACGGATGTTGTGAAGAAAGGCGATATGTTGGCCGTATTGGACGACGGCAATTATGTGTTGGCGTATGAACGGGCAAAAAACGAGCTGATTCAGGCGGTGCGGCAAAACCGCCGGCAAAATGCCGCCACTTCGCAGGCGGCGGCGCAGGTTGCCTTGCGCCGGGCGGATTTGGCGCGCGCGCAGGATGATTTGCGCCGCCGGTCTGCTTTGGCGGAATCGGGCGCGGTGTCCGCCGAAGAGCTGGCACACGCCCGTGCGGCAGTGTCTCAGGCGCAGGCGGCGGTCAAAGCGGCTTTGGCGGAAGAGTCTTCGGCACGCGCGGCTTTGGGCGGAGATGTTTCTTTGCGCGAACAGCCGGCGGTTCAGACGGCAATCGGCAGGTTGAAAGATGCGTGGTTGAACCTTCAGCGGACGCAAATCCGCGCGCCGGCGGACGGTCAGGTGGCAAAGCGTTCGGTGCAGGTTGGGCAACAGGTGGCGGCAGGCGCGCCGCTGATGGCGGTGGTGCCGCTGTCGGATGTGTGGGTGGATGCTAATTTTAAAGAGACGCAGTTGCGGCATATGAAAATCGGACAGCCTGCCGAGCTGGTGTCCGATTTGTACGGCAAACAAATTGTTTATCGCGGCAGGGTGGCAGGTTTTTCGGCAGGTACGGGCAGCGCGTTTTCGCTGATTCCGGCGCAAAACGCAACGGGCAACTGGATTAAAGTGGTGCAGCGCGTCCCCGTCCGTATCGTGCTGAACCGCGAAGATGTGGACAGGCATCCGTTGCGTATCGGTTTGTCGATGACGGTTAAAGTGGATACTTCCGCCGCAGGCGCGCCTGTTTCAAAAACGCCGGGTGCGGCATTGCCGGAAATGGAAAGTACCGACTGGTCGGAAGTCGATCGGACGGTCGATGAAATCCTCGGGCAATCCGCGCCCTGATGCCGTCTGAAACGGAGGACACAATGGATTATCCACCGCTTAAGGGTGCGGCATTGGCGTGGGTTACGCTGTCTTTGGGGCTTGCCGTATTTATGGAAGTTTTAGATACGACTATCGCCAATGTCGCCGTTCCCGTCATCGCCGGCAACCTCGGTGCGGCAACCACGCAGGGGACGTGGGTCATTACTTCTTTTGCTGTGGCAAACGCCGTTTCCGTGCCGTTAACGGGATTTTTGGCGAAACGTATCGGCGAGGTCAAATTGTTTACCGCCGCCGCTGTCGGTTTCGTCATCACATCATGGCTGTGCGGCATCGCGCCCAACCTTCAGTCGCTGGTTGTTTTCCGCATTTTGCAGGGCTTTATCGCCGGGCCGCTGATTCCCTTGTCGCAAAGCCTGTTAATGGCATCCTATCCGCCCGCAAAACGGACGCTGGCACTGGCATTGTGGGCAATGACCGTCGTTGTCGCCCCTGTTCTCGGGCCGATACTCGGCGGTTGGATTTCCGGAAACTGGCATTGGGGTTGGATTTTTTTCATTAATATCCCCATCGGTATCATATCGGCATGGATTACATGGAAACATTTGAAATATCGGGAAACGGAAACCGTTAAAATGCCGACCGACTATGTCGGGCTTACATTGATGGTAGTCGGTATCGGCGCGTTACAGATGATGTTGGACAGGGGTAAGGAACTTGACTGGTTCGCCTCTGGAGAAATCATTACCTTGGGCGTAGTCGCACTGGTGTGCTTGTCGTATTTTATTGTTTGGGAATTGGGAGAAAAATACCCGATTGTCGATTTATCGCTGTTTAAAGATCGGAATTTTACCGTCGGCGTCATTGCCACATCATTGGGTTTTATGGTGTATATGGGGACGCTGACCCTGCTGCCGCTAGTGTTGCAGACCAACCTGGGCTATACCTCCACGTGGGCAGGGCTTGCCGCCGCGCCCGTCGGCATCCTCCCAGTTTTCCTATCTCCGTTAATCGGCAGGTTCGGCAACAAGGCCGATATGCGCCTGCTCGTAACCGCCAGCTTCCTGACCTTTGCTTTCACTTTCTATTGGCGTACGGATTTTTATGCCGACATGGATATCGGCAACGTCATCTGGCCGCAGTTTTGGCAGGGGGTAGGCGTTGCCATGTTCTTCCTGCCGCTGACGACCATCACCCTGTCGCATATGAAGGGCGGGCAGATTGCCGCCGCCGGCAGCCTGTCGAATTTCCTGCGCGTGCTGATGGGCGGTGTCGGCGTATCCGTCGTCAGCACCCTGTGGGAACGGCGCGAAGCGTTGCACCACACGCGTTTTGCCGAACACATCACGCCCTATTCCGCAACATTGCACGAAATGGCGGCGCATTTGTCCCAACAAGGTGTTTCTGACATTCAAGCCCTAGGCATCATCAACAACACCATCACGCAACAGGGCTTCATCATCGGATCGAATGAAATCTTTATGGCAGGCAGCCTGCTGTTCATCATCATGATTCCTGTCATATGGCTGGCAAAACCGCCGTTCCACAGCAGTGGCGGTGGTGGACATTGAGAGATTTGAAAACTTGAAATGCCGTCTGAAAATACTGGAAATATGTTCGGACGGCATTTTGAATGCAGCAGTTCCCGAAATCCGCTATAATCGCACCCCATCTGTTTCGTACCTGCAAACGTTCCGCAGATGCAACAATCGGAAGGATTATCCGCGCAAAACAGCCGTTTTTCTTTAAAACACTTGAACTAACACTGTTTTTCGTGGTATAAATCGCGTTTTACTATTTTAGAAGTTTGGAGACTGATTATGGCACGAGTTTGCAAAGTGACCGGCAAACGCCCGATGTCCGGCAACAACGTATCGCACGCCAACAACAAAACCAAACGCCGTTTTTTGCCCAACTTGCAATCACGTCGTTTTTGGGTAGAAAGTGAAAACCGCTGGGTCCGCCTGCGCGTTTCCAACGCTGCATTGCGTACCATCGACAAAGTAGGCATTGATGTCGTATTGGCTGATTTGCGTGCTCGCGGCGAAGCTTAATTTAAACACTATTTAATTAAGGACTACTGCAATGCGCGATAAAATCAAACTGGAATCCAGTGCAGGTACTGGTCACTTCTACACCACTACCAAAAACAAACGCACTATGCCCGGCAAACTGGAAATCAAAAAATTCGATCCGGTTGCTCGCAAACACGTAGTGTACAAAGAAACCAAACTGAAATAATTTCCGTTTGGCAAACAAAGCCTCCGATTGTTCGGAGGCTTTGTTTTCAAGTATTGTAAATTTCTTATTTTCAGTCGGTGTCAGATGATATTGTGTAATCAGTCAACTTATACAGGGTAATGGATTTGTCTGTCGAACTTGAACGGCAATATAGCAGGCAGTCAAATAAAATGCCGTCTGAACATGTTTCAGACGGCATTTTTTATATGATTTTAACCGGTCAGTTGTTTAGTGATCAGTTTCTTCAGCGGCGGGAAATTGTTGCTGGCACGCAATACCAAACCGCGCAGCAGTTTTGCCGGTGCGGTCTCATTGGTAAACAGTTTCAGCATCATATTGGTTCCGTGATAAAGCGGCTGGGCATGCAGCATATGTTTGTTACTGTATTTTTCCAATAAGGAAGATGCGCCGATGTCTTGACCGCGCTGCTCGGCTTCGAGTATCAGTTTTGCCAGAATATCTGCGCTGGAAAGCCCCAAGTTGAAACCGTGTGCGGTAACGGGGTGCATACCGACGGCGGCATCGCCAATCAGCGCGCTGCGTTTGCCGTAGAAACGTTTGGCAATCATGCCGACAAGGGGGTAATGGTGGATGCTGCTGACCAGTTCCATGTCGCCAAGCCTACCCTTGAGTTGTTCTTTTACGCTTGCGGCCAATTCTTCAGGCGAAAGGTTTTGAACGCTGTTGATTTTATCGGTATCGACGGTAATGACGGTATTGGTCAGGTGCTCTTCCAGTGGCAGCAGTGCGATGGTGCGTCCGTAATGGAAGCATTCGTAAGCGGTATGCTGGTTGGAAAGAGTATGTTTCATGCGGCAGACGAACATGGTTCGGCTGTAGTCGTGCATATCTGAAGAAATGCCGAGTTGTCGGCGGGTTTGTGAGAAACGGCTGTCTGCTGCTAAAAGGAGACGCGCGGTCAGAATGTCTCCATTTTCCAAAAAGACTTGCGCTTCATTATCAGATGTTTTGACTTCTTTAACGGCCGTATCGGTCAGAATGGTAATGTTGTCGAGTTGGGATACGACTTCGTAGGCGGCGCGTCGGATATTGTGGTTGGAAATCAAATAACCCAGGCGGTCGGCAGGCTCGCCGCGCGCTTCAGTCGGTTGGGGAAAGTGGAGCTGGTAGTCAGAACGTCCGTTCAGCACTTTGGCATCGCGCAAAGGGTAGATTTCGTTTTCGGGAATTTTGTCCCACATACCCAAACGCTGCATGATTTCGCGGGAAAAATGGGTCAGGGCGATTTCGCGTCCGTCATATGGAGGATTTTGCAGAACAGTCAGTGGGCTGCGTTCGATCAGGGTAACTTTCAAACCGCTGCCGGCAAGTTCGGCTGCAAAACTTAAACCCGCCGGGCCTGCGCCGACGACGAGGATGTCGCTGTGTAAACTCATAAAATATCCTTTGCATAGGCGGATGCCGATGATTTCAGACGGCATTTGTAAGGGTTTGAATGCCGTTTGAACTATCTGTAACAGATAGGCGATTATATCAAAACCCACTGTTGAAGAAATATGCAGGGGAGGGTGTATGCGGATTTTTACTTTCAGCTTAATGTGTATCAAATCGGGTGTGGGGTATGTATAGTGGATTAAATTTAAACCAGTACGGCGTTGCCTCGCCTTGCCGTACTATTTGTACTGTCTGCGGCTTCGTCGCCTTGTCCTGATTTAAATTTAATCCACTATAAAAAGCCGCATCGTGAAAAGATGCGGCTTCAGGTATCGGTTGGATTATTCTTCAGAACCGGTGTAAGGACGGATGCTGACAGTTTTACGGTTCAGCGCGCCTTTGGTTTTGAATTCGACATAACCGTCAACTTTGGCGAACAAAGTGTGGTCTTTGCCCATGCCTACGTTGTCGCCTGCGTGGAATTTGGTACCGCGTTGGCGTACGATGATGGAACCTGCGGGAATCAGCTCGTTGCCGTAGGCTTTAACGCCCAAGCGTTTGGCTTCTGAATCGCGACCGTTGCGGGTGCTGCCGCCTGCTTTTTTACTTGCCATTTGTAATGCTCCTAAGTTTTAAGGTTAGGCGATTGCCACGATTTCGATTTGGGTGAAATTTTGGCGGTGGCCTTGGCGTTTTTGGTAGTGTTTGCGGCGGCGCATTTTGAAGATGCGGACTTTTTCGCCACGACCGTGTGCCACTACTTTAGCCGTTACTTTTGCACCTTCGATAAAAGGTGCGCCAACTTTTACAGATTCGCCGTCAGCAATCATCAAAACTTCGGTCAGTTCGATTTGGCTGTCGAGTTCGGCTGGTATCTGTTCTACTTTCAATTTTTCGCCGACGGAAACTTTATACTGTTTGCCGCCGGTTTTTACGACCGCGTACATACTCAACTCCATAAGGGTTATGGTTAATATCCGCACACCATTGTGCGAAACTCGGCATTGTATTGTTATTTGCCTGTTTTGTCAAAGTTTGCGCGGTTCGGATAATCATATGCCGTCTGAAAAGATGTACCCTGATGGCTTTGCTGATATAATTGCCCGCTATTTGAATCAGCTTTCAATCTGCCATGCTCGAGAATCTGCCCTATTTCCAGCGACATCTGCCTGAAGACCTTGCCAAAGTCAATGAAGTCATCAACCGTGCGGTGCAATCCGATGTCGCACTGATTTCGCAAATCGGTACATATATCATCAGCGCGGGCGGCAAACGCCTGCGTCCGATTATGACGATTTTGGCGGGTAAGGCGGTCGGTTATGATGACGAGAAACTGTATTCGCTGGCGGCGATGGTCGAGTTTATCCACACTTCCACCCTCCTGCACGACGATGTCGTCGATGAAAGCGATTTGCGCCGTGGGCGGGCAACGGCAAACAATCTGTTCGGCAATGCGGCGGCTGTGTTGGTTGGCGACTTTTTATACACGCGCGCCTTTCAACTGATGGTTGCCTCGGGCAGTATGCGCGTTTTGGAAGTGATGGCGGATGCAACCAACATTATTGCCGAGGGCGAAGTCATGCAGCTGATGAACATCGGCAATACGGACATTACCGAAGAACAATATATCCAAGTCATCCAATATAAAACGGCAAAATTGTTTGAAGCTGCCGCTCAAGTCGGCGCAATTTTGGGCAAGGCTTCCCCCGAACACGAACAGGCGTTGAAAGACTACGGTATGTACGTCGGCACGGCATTCCAAATTATTGACGATGTGCTGGACTATTCTGGCGAAACCGAAGAAACCGGCAAAAACGTCGGCGACGATTTGGCGGAAGGAAAACCGACTTTGCCTTTGATTTATCTGATGCGTCAGGGTTCCGAACAGGTTGCGAACGATGTGCGTACTGCTTTGGAAAATGCAGATCGCAGCTATTTTGAGAAAATCCACGATTATGTCGTCCGTTCGGATGCGTTGGCATATTCGATAGGCGAGGCGCGCAAAGCAGTCGATTGTGCCGTTACCGCGTTGGATGCCCTGCCCGACAGCGAAGTGAAGGATGCCATGATTCAGCTGGCGAAGGAATCTTTGGTCAGGGTGTCTTGAGGCGATGAATTTCAGTTTTGTTCCCCTGTTTCTGGTTACGCTGATTCTGTTGGGGGTGGTCAGCAACAACAATTCGATTACCATCTCGGCAACCATATTGCTGCTGATGCAGCAGACGGCATTGGTACAGTTTGTCCCGTTGGTCGAGAAGCACGGGTTGAATCTCGGTATCATTCTTTTGACCATAGGGGTTTTGAGTCCGTTGGTTTCAGGAAAGGCGCAGGTTCCTCCCGTTGCCGAATTTTTGAATTTTAAAATGATATCCGCCGTTTTTATCGGTATTTTCGTGGCTTGGCTGGCGGGACGCGGCGTGCCTTTGATGGGACAGCAGCCTGTTTTAATTACAGGGCTGTTAATCGGGACGGTTATCGGGGTGGCATTTATGGGCGGTATCCCTGTCGGGCCGCTGATTGCGGCCGGCATCTTGTCTTTTGTTGCCGGAAAGGTTTAAAATCTCCCTTTTCATTTCGGCTCGCCATAGTTCAACGGATAGAACGTATGCCTCCTAAGCGTAAAATACAGGTTCGATTCCTGTTGGCGAGGTTTGACGATTTGCATTTGTCTGTTTCTCGTGTTGCGGGAAGTTTCCGATATAAGGCCTTTCAGTGTTGGAAGGCTTTTTTGCCATCTGAAAACTTTTTCTTCCTGCTTGAAAAACCGACCTTTAGGACGGTAGAATCATGAAATGATTTTCAGGTTCCGTAAAAGATGTTCCGGCTTGGAAATCTGTTGTTTTATGATATAGTGGATTAAATTTAAATCAGGACAAGGCGAGGCAACGCCGTACTGGTTTAAATTTAATCCACTATAAAAGCTGTACAGGTATAACAATGAATAAATTTGGGGATAAGGTCGTATGAGCGTAGGTTTGCTGAGGATTCTGGTTCAAAACCAGGTGGTTACTGTTGAGCAGGCCGAGCATTACTACAAGGAGTCGCAGGCGGGTAAGGAAGTGTTGCCGATGCTGTTTTCAGACGGTGTCATTTCGCCCAAGTCGCTTGCGGCATTGATTGCAAGGGTGTTCAGTTATTCGGTTTTCGATTTGCGCTACTATCCGCGCCATAGGGTGTTAATGGGTATATTGACGGAGGAGCAGATGGTGGAGTTCCACTGTGTGCCGGTTTTCCGTCGGGGCAACAAAGTATTTTTTGCGGTTTCGGATCCGACACAGATGCCGCAAATTCAGAAAACCGTTTCTGCCACAGGGATTGAGGTTGAGTTGGTCATTGTCGAGGATGACCAGTTGGCGGGTTTGCTCGATTGGGTGGGTTCGCGTTCGACATCGCTGCTTCAGGAGCTTGGGGAGGGGCAGGAGGAAGAGGAAAGCCACACCCTGTATATCGACAATGAGGAGGCTGAGGACGGCCCTGTTCCGAGGTTTATCCATAAAACTTTGTCTGATGCCTTGCGCAGCGGGGCATCAGACATCCATTTTGAGTTTTACGAACACAATGCCCGTATCCGTTTCCGTGTGGACGGGCAGCTCCGCGAGGTGGTTCAGCCGCCCATTGCGGTAAGGGGGCAGCTTGCTTCCCGGATTAAGGTAATGTCGCGTTTGGACATTTCCGAAAAACGGATACCGCAGGACGGCAGGATGCAGCTGACCTTTCAAAAGGGCGGCAAGCCTGTCGATTTCCGTGTCAGCACATTGCCGACGCTGTTTGGCGAAAAGGTTGTGATGCGGATTTTGAATTCCGATGCCGCGTCTTTGAACATCGACCAGCTCGGTTTTGAGCCGTTTCAGAAAAAATTGTTGTTGGAGGCGATTCACCGTCCTTACGGGATGGTGCTGGTAACCGGTCCGACGGGTTCGGGTAAGACGGTGTCGCTCTATACCTGTTTGAATATTTTGAATACGGAGTCGGTAAATATTGCAACGGCGGAAGACCCTGCCGAGATTAACCTGCCGGGCATCAATCAGGTTAACGTCAATGATAAGCAGGGTCTGACTTTTGCCGCTGCTTTGAAGTCTTTCCTGCGTCAGGACCCGGACATCATTATGGTCGGTGAGATTCGTGATTTGGAAACTGCCGATATTGCGATTAAGGCGGCACAAACAGGGCATATGGTGTTTTCCACCCTGCACACCAATAATGCGCCGGCGACGTTGTCGCGTATGCTGAATATGGGTGTCGCGCCGTTTAATATTGCCAGTTCGGTCAGCCTGATTATGGCGCAGCGTCTTTTACGCAGGCTGTGTTCGAGCTGCAAACAGGAAGTGGAACGTCCGTCTGCCTCTGCTTTGAAGGAAGTCGGCTTCACCGATGAGGACCTTGCAAAAGATTGGAAACTTTACCGCGCCGTCGGTTGCGACCGTTGCCGGGGGCAGGGTTATAAGGGGCGTGCGGGCGTGTATGAGGTTATGCCCATCAGCGAAGAAATGCAGCGTGTGATTATGAACAACGGTACGGAAGTGGATATTTTGGACGTTGCCTATAAGGAGGGTATGGTGGATTTGCGCCGGGCCGGCATTTTGAAAGTTATGCAGGGCATTACCTCGTTGGAAGAGGTAACGGCAAATACCAACGATTAGGTTTGAGAATGAAAATGCCGTCTGAAGCGTATTTGTTTCAGACGGCATTTATTTTGAGCAGTAGAGGGGGTTAGTCAGGCGGATTTTTTAAAATCAGCGGTATATACACTCAAATTCGGATATTTTCAATAAACCTTCTTCTTGGGCTGTAACCGTATATTCCTCATCTGCCCATCCGCCCAAGTCGATCAGTTTGCAGCGTTGCGAACAGAAGGGGCGGAATGTGTTTTCCGGTTCCCATACTACTGCCGTTTGACAGGTCGGACATTTGACTTGAAGGCGTGTTTGCCGCGACTCAGCCATTGTGTTTTCCTTGTGTTGGTTTTAAGGCGAAAATCCCTGAATAAAACGTGTGCAGGCGCATTGTTTTATCACGCAGGCTTTTGAGGCTGCCGTCATTGAGCAGCACATCGTCTGCAAGCAGCAGGCGTTCGGATTCGGATGCCTGATGGCTGATGACGGCATCCACCTCGCCGCGCGTCAGCCCGCTGCGGGCCATCACCCTGCCGATACGTTTTTCCAAAGGTGCGCTTATGGTCAGGACACGCCGTATCAGGCTGACAAATTGACGCTTTTCCGTCAGCAGCGGAATTTCGACAATGCCGTAAGCCGCATCGGTAAAGGTTTCTTGCTGTTTTTTGATTTCTAAGAAAATCAGCGGCAACATCACGGATTCGAGCAAGGCTTTTCGCGATGGGGAGGCAAAGATTTCTTTACGCAATATGTCGCGCCGCAACAAACCCTGTGTGTCGAAAACGGTATCGCCGAACAGCCGCCTGATTTCCGGCAGGGCGATGCCGTCTGAAGCCGTCAGCGAGTGCGCCGCCGCGTCCGCATCGATGCGCGGCACGCCCAAATCGGCAAAACATTGCGCGGCTGCCGATTTGCCGCTGCCGATTCCGCCGGTCAGTCCGACCCATACCGTCATCTTACAGCACCGGATGGGTCAGCCACCAGTTGACCGCCCGCCATACGGAATCGTTTGCCGTAAAAATTATCCAGCCCGAAACTGTCAGTGCGGGGCCGAAGGCAAAATGCTGCCCCTTGGCGACGCGCATAACGATTGCCGCGACCAAACCGATCAGCGAGGAAACAAAAATTAGCACGGGCAATGCGGATATGCCGAGCCACGCGCCCAATGCGGCAATCAGTTTGAAATCTCCGTTGCCCATACCGGTTTTTCCTGTGAGCAGTTTATACACTGCACATAAGAGCCATAATGAACCATAGCCGGCAACCGCACCTAAAACGGCAGACTGCAAAGGCACGAAGCCGCCGTTCAAATTAAATATCAGCCCCAGCCAAATCAAAGGTAATGTCATCGAGTCGGGCAGGTATTGGGTGTCCGCATCGATAAAGGTCAGGGAAATCAGAAACGCGGTCAGTACCAATCCGCCCAGCGTAATCCAAGACCAGCCGTATTGCCAGGCAACCAGCCCGAACAATACGCCGGTCAGCAGTTCGATTAAGGGATAACGTATGCTGATTTTGGTTTGGCAGGAGGCGCATTTGCCGCGCAGGAGAAGGTAGCTGACAATCGGAATATTCTGCCACGCGCGTATCGGCACGCGACATTTCGGGCAGCAAGAATCCGGTTTCATCAGGTTGAAGGTGCGGCTTTCCTCATCGGTCAGAGGCAGGTTTAAATGTTCTTTGGCAAATACCGTCCAACCGCGCTCCATCATCACGGGTGCGCGGTAAATGACGACATTCAGGAAACTGCCGACCAGCAGTCCCAACACCGCTGCCAAAGGCACGGCAAACGGCGACAATACAGACAAATCAGACATATTTTGTTCTCAATGTATTCAAAACAAAAACAAACCGGCGCAGAGCGAATCCGCGCCGGATCTGTGCGGCAAGTCAGCCGACCACGTTACCCAAATTAAACAGCGGCAGATACATGGCGACCAGAAGCGTGCCGATGACCAAGCCTAAAATCACGATAATGATCGGCTCCATCATAGCGGACAGCCGACCGACCGCATTGTCCACCTCGTCTTCATAAAATTCGGCGGCTTTGTTGAGCATATCGTCCAAAGAACCCGATTCCTCGCCGATGGAGGACATCTGCACCATCATATTGGGGAACAGTTCCGTCGCACGCATCCCCGAAGTCATAGACAGGCCTTGGATGACGCGCGTACGGATTTCCCGGGTGGCTTCTTCATAGATTAAATTGCCTGCCGCGCCGGCAGTGGAGTCCAATACATCGACCAAAGGCACGCCTGCCGCAATCAGTGTCGCCGTCGTCCTGCCCCAGCGGGCAATCGTCCCTTTGCGGACGATGTCTCCGAAAATCGGCATACGCAGCAGCAGGGCATCCATACGCCGTTGGATTTTAATCGAACGCGCCTTCAATTTGAGGAAGCCGTATATGGCAAAGCCCAGTGCGATCAGCACCATCCAGCCGTATGAGACGAAAAAGTCGGACATATCCATCACTGTTTGGGTCAGTGCGGGAAGCTCCGCGCCCATATTGGCGTAAACTTCTTTAAAGGCGGGCAGTACGAAAATCATCATCACGAATACCAAACCGATGGCGACGGCGATAACGGATACCGGATAGGTCAGCGCGGTTTTTACCTTTTTGCGGATGGCCTGGGTTTTTTCCTTGTAAACTGCCAATTTGTCCAACAGGCTTTCCAACACGCCGCCCGTTTCGCCCGCCGCAACCAGGTTGCAGTAGAAGCGGTCGAAATATTTCGGGTGGTTTGAGAATGCGCGGCTCAATGTGCTGCCCTGTTCCACATTGCTGCGGATTTCCATCAGCATTTCCGTCATAGACGGGTTGCCGTGTCCGCGCGCCACGATTTCAAATGCCTGCATCAGCGGCAGACCCGCCTTGATCATAGTGGACAGCTGGCGGGTGAAGACGGTGATGTCTTCTTGTGTGATTTTGCGCTTGGAGCTTGTTTTCACACGGGTAACCTGCAGCGGGCGGATGCCGCGTTTTGCCAGTTTTTTGCGCGCCTCTTCTTCGGTAAACGCGGATACTTCGCCGTTGACCAGTTTGTCGGAGGCGGAATGCCTGCCTTCAAAGATAAAGCGTTTTTCTTTCTTTGCGAACAAAGAAAATCCCCCATTTTTAGCCATATTCTAGCCCCGTAAAGTAATTGGAATAAAATGTAAGAAATATCGTTAAAAAACAGTATCGGCGTGTTCCCGGTAAGATGGAAACCGCCGACATCCCGCCTGCGGGCGGCAAACGGGACGGAATCGGATGCGATTATACCTTATTAGGCGGCTGTCCGGCATTTATTCGCCTGTAATTAATCTGACCGGCTGCCGTTTGCAGGGCGGCTGCCTTCAGATGGCACGGCAGGGGCGGGATTCGTCAGGATTCGGACGGTTTGCCTTTGGTTTTGATGCCCAGCGTCAGGACGGCGGCGACGGCGAGGAAAATGCCGGCAAAGGTCATGGCGTTGGTGGGGTTTGCGCCGAGGAAGGTGTTGTAAACCCAACCGAAGGTTACGGTTTCGATCAGCATGGGGATGACGATCATCATGTTGACGATGCCCATGTACACGCCGTAACGTGCTTTGGGGATGGAGTTGACGACAATCATGAACGGCACGCCCATCATGCTTGCCCAACCTACGCCGAAACCGATCATGGGTGCGAACATGAGGTATTTGTCGGAAATATGGGGAATTGCCAACAGTGCGGCGGCAGCAAGGGAAACGGCGAAGGCGTGGACGTATTTGGCGGCGTATTTGCGTGCGAGCCACATCAGTCCAAACGCGGAAACGAAGGTTACGATGTTGTAGAAACCGTTGACCAGACCCGTCCAGGCGACTGCCTGTTCGTAGGCGGCTTTGTCGGCAGCGGTCGAGTGCCAGACGGATTGGACGATGCTGTGGGAGATGTATTGCCAGTAGATGAAGAGGGCGTACCACTGGAAGAGGTACACAAGGGCGAGCTGCCACAGGGTTTTGGGCATTTCTTTGATGGCGGCGAAGATATCTTTGACTGCCCCCAAGGGATTGCCCGTTTTGGCTTTCAACTCGGCGGCTTCTTTGCCTGTGGGCATTTTTTCCTGTGTGGAGAGGATGGTAATGAGCACCGAGCCGATGGAACAGGCCGCACCGATGTAGAAGGAACCGAATACCCAGTAGGGGATGCCTGCTTCGGAGGTCTGTTTGAGCCAGCCGATTTGTTGGAAGATGTAGAGGGAGACGTTTGCCAGCGTGATGCCCAATCCGGTAAATACGGACTGCATCAGAAAGCCGGTAGGCTGCTGTTTCTCGGGAACGGTGTCGGCAACGAAGGCGCGGAAGGGTTCCATGGCGGTGTTGTTGCTGATGTCGAGCAGCCAGAGCAGCATGACGGCGACCCACAGGGCGGTAACGTGCGGATAGATGAAGAGGCAGAGGCTGCACCCGATTGCGCCGATGAGGAAATACGGACGGCGGCGACCCAGGCCGGGTATCCAGGTGCGGTCGGACATTGCGCCGATGATGGGCTGCACGAGCAGTCCAGTAATCGGGCCCGCCATATTGAGGACGGGCAGTTGTGCGGGGTCGGCCTGAAGAAAGCTGAAGATGGGGTTGATGGCGGTCTGCTGCAAACCGAAGCTGTATTGGATGCCGAAAAAACCGAAGTTCATCAGCATGATTTGGCGAAGCGTCATTGCCGTTTGTGGGGAAACCTTCATATCGACCTGCTCCTGAGGAAAATGGGAAGAAACAACAATTTGCGAAGCGGTGTGCCGCTTTCTTTTGCCAACCGTGCCGTCGTGCGGCATCTTGTAGGTATCTTACAGACGATAACCCCCGTCTTTCATTCGATTACAAAGAATAGCACAAGTTTTTTGCATCCTGCACTTTCATCGGTATCCTGCTTGATAAAAATCAATTCTGCTGCCGTCTGAAAGCGGGGCGCAGTGTTTCCGTGATTCGCCAAAGCCGCTGCCGTTTGTTAAACTACATTCTGCTACATTTTAATCCGGTTCTGAAAAATCAAGGAAAACAGATGAATGCTTTTACCCGTGCATGGCATGCGCTCGAACGCCATTATCAGGATACGCGACATATTCTTTTGCGCGACCGCTTTGCCTGCGAACCGGACCGCTTTGAGCGTATGCACGAACGTTTGGACGGCATGTTGTTCGATTACAGCAAGAACCGGCTTGGGGAAGATACGCTTCAACTGCTCTGTAACCTTGCAGATGCGGCAGGGCTCGGACGGAAAATGCATGATTTGCGGACGGGTGCGAAGGTCAACAACAGCGAGGGGCGTGCCGCGCTGCATACGGCTTTGCGCCTGCCCGACGGTGCGGATGCCGTTTATGTGGACGGCAGGGACGTGTTGCCCGAAATCCGCCGCGAGTTAAATCGTGCGTTGAAGTTTGCACACAGTTTGGACGACGGTTCGTATCAGGGGATAACTGGGAAACGGATTACGGATTTTGTCCACATCGGCATAGGCGGATCCGACCTCGGGCCGGCAATGTGCGTTCAGGCACTCGAGCCGTTCAGACGGCATATCGCCGTCCATTTTGCCGCCAACGCCGACCCTGCCTGCCTGGATGCGGTTTTATGCCGTCTGAACCCTGAAACGGCGGTGTTTTGCGTTGCCAGCAAGTCCTTTAAAACACCGGAAACCCTGCTCAATGCACAGGCGGTCAAGGCGTGGTATCGCGGTGCGGGGTTCTCGGAATCCGAAACGGCGCGCCATTTTTGCGCGGTGTCTGCCGATACGGAAGCGGCGCAAAGTTTCGGCATTGCGGCGGAACGTGTGTTTGCGATGTACGACTGGGTGGGCGGACGCTATTCCGTCTGGTCGCCTGTCGGGCTTCCTGTGATGGTCGCCGTCGGCGGGGCGTGTTTCCGCGAGTTGTTGGCGGGGGCGCACGCGATGGACAGCCATTTTTTCCACACGCCGCCGCGCCGCAACATTCCCGTGCTGATGGCACTGATTGCCGTGTGGTATAACAATTTCCAGCACGCGGACGGGCAGACCTCCGTTCCGTACAGCCACAACCTGCGCCTGCTGCCGGCGTGGCTGAACCAGCTCGATATGGAGAGTTTGGGCAAAAGCCGCGCTTCAGACGGCAGTCTCGCCGCGTGCAAAACGGGCGGCATCGTGTTCGGCGGTGAAGGGGTCAACTGCCAGCACGCCTATTTCCAACTGCTCCACCAAGGCACGCGCCTGATTCCCTGCGACTTTATTGTCCCGATGACGGCGCAGGGCGTGGAGGACGGACGCAGCCGTTTTACTGTTGCCAACGCCTTTGCACAGGCTGAAGCCTTGATGAAGGGCAAAACCTTGGACGAAGCACGCGCCGAACTGGCAGATTTGCCCGAAGCGGAACGCGAACGCCTCGCGCCGCACAAAGAGTTCCCCGGCAACCGCCCCAGCAACAGCATCCTGCTCGACCGCCTCACGCCCTACAATCTGGGTATGCTGATGGCGGCTTACGAACACAAAACTTTTGTACAAGGCGTAATCTGGAACATCAACCCCTTCGATCAGTGGGGGGTTGAGTACGGCAAACAGTTGGCGAAAACCATCATCGGCGAACTGGAAGGCGGCACGTCCGTACACGATGCCTCGACCGAAGGGCTGATGGCGTTTTACCGCGAATGCCGTCTGAAAGGCGGCGGCGCGGCATAAAGGTACTGCCGCCGTTCTGTATTGATTCGGGTGCGGAAAAGGCAATGCCTGCCGCCCGCCCGATTCCGAAACGCCAATGTTCGGCAACCGCCCGCGTATTGCTGACGAATATGCGTTTGCGTGGCACAATAGCGCATTCATTTCAAATGAACATACTGCCTGAAAATACCGGCAAGCGTCCCACGAAACATCTCACATAAGGAAACATTATGTCTTTGCAAAACATTATCGAAACCGCCTTTGAAAACCGCGCGGACATCACCCCGACCACCGTTGCCACCGAAGTCAAAGAGGCCGTGTTGGAAACCATCCGCCAGCTCGATTCCGGCAAATTGCGCGTCGCCGAACGCTTGGGCGTGGGCGAGTGGAAAGTCAACGAATGGGCGAAAAAAGCCGTGTTGCTGTCCTTCCGCATCCAAGACAACGAAGTTCTCAACGACGGCGTGAACAAATACTTCGACAAAGTGCCGACCAAGTTTGCCGACTGGTCTGAAGACGAGTTCAAAAACGCAGGCTTCCGCGCCGTACCCGGTGCCGTTGCCCGACGCGGCAGCTTTGTGGCGAAAAATGTCGTGCTGATGCCGTCTTACGTCAACATCGGCGCATACGTTGACGAAGGTGCGATGGTCGATACTTGGGCAACCGTCGGCTCTTGCGCGCAAATCGGCAAAAACGTCCACTTGAGTGGCGGCGTCGGTATCGGCGGCGTACTCGAACCCCTGCAGGCCGCCCCCACCATCATTGAAGACAACTGCTTCATCGGTGCGCGTTCTGAAATCGTTGAGGGCGTGATTGTCGAAGAAGGCAGCGTGATTTCGATGGGCGTGTTCATCGGTCAATCCACCAAAATCTTCGACCGCACCACCGGCGAAATCTACCAAGGCCGCGTACCGGCAGGTTCGGTCGTCGTGTCCGGCAGTATGCCTTCCAAAGACGGCAGCCACAGCCTTTACTGCGCCGTCATCGTCAAACGTGTGGACGCGCAAACACGCGCCAAAACCAGTGTGAACGAATTGTTGCGCGGCATCTGATGCCTTAAACCGTATTTGAAACGTCCGATGCCGTCTGAAATCCGCTTCAGACGGCATTGCCGTCTGCACGCTGCAACGTGAAAACACAGAAACAGGGACAATTTGCTATAATCAACGGTTTAGAACGAACCGAACACTATTTGAAGGATACAAAATGGGTTTTCTGCAAGGCAAAAAAATTCTGATTACCGGCATGATTTCCGAGCGTTCCATCGCTTACGGCATCGCCAAAGCCTGCCGCGAACAGGGCGCGGAACTGGCGTTTACCTACGTTGTGGACAAACTGGAAGAGCGCGTCCGCAAAATGGCGGCGGAATTGGATTCCGAACTCGTATTCCGCTGCGATGTCGCCAGCGACGACGAAATCAACCAAGTGTTCGCCGATTTGGGCAAACATTGGGACGGCTTGGACGGTTTGGTGCATTCCATCGGCTTCGCGCCGAAAGAAGCCTTGAGCGGCGATTTCCTCGACAGCATCAGCCGCGAAGCGTTCAACACCGCACACGAAATTTCCGCATACAGCCTGCCCGCATTGGCAAAAGCCGCCCGTCCGATGATGCGCGGCAGAAATTCCGCCATCGTCGCCCTGAGCTACTTGGGCGCGGTACGCGCGATTCCGAACTACAACGTGATGGGTATGGCAAAAGCCAGCCTTGAGGCAGGCATCCGCTTTACCGCCGCCTGCTTGGGCAAAGAAGGCATCCGCTGCAACGGCATTTCCGCCGGCCCGATCAAAACGCTTGCCGCCTCCGGCATCGCCGATTTCGGCAAACTCTTGGGACACGTCGCCGCCCACAATCCGCTGCGCCGCAACGTTACCATCGAAGAAGTCGGCAATACCGCCGCCTTCCTGCTGTCCGACCTGTCGTCCGGCATTACCGGCGAAATCACTTACGTTGACGGCGGTTACAGCATCAATGCCTTGAGCACCGAGGGATAATCCGCCGTTTTCAAATCCGTGCGCCGTCCGTGCCGCATATCGGTTTCGGGCGGCGTTTTGCCGTCTGAAGCGTATTTCTAGGGAAATGCCCGACTTACGGCAGGCGGGATGGGAAATGCGGACGCTTGTTTTAACCGATTGCCTTTGTGCCGACTTGCTGCAGGTGCAGCGAAAACGGTTCGGATGCGAAAATGCCGTCTGAAACGCCAAACGGGTTTCAGACGGCATTTTTTATTTAAAGCATCAGCACACTTCAACCAGCCAGCCGTATTTGTCTTCCGCCAAACCATACTGGATGTCGGTAATCGCCTTACGGATGGCATAGCCGCGTTCTTGGCTTTTCACTTCGATTTCTTTGCCGCCGATGACGAAGGAAGTAACGGGCGAGATGACGGCTGCCGTACCGGTCAGAATCGCCTCCGCACCGTTTTCCACCGCAGCTTTGAGTTCGTCAACCGTGAAATTGCGTTCGCTGACGGTATAGCCCAAATCTTTGGCAACCGTCAGTACGGAATCGCGGGTTACGCCGTGCAAAAATTCGTCGGTCAGCGGTTTGGTAATGATTTCATCGCCGTTAATCAGGATAAAGTTGGACGCGCCGGTTTCTTGTACGTCGCCGTTCGGGCAGAACAGAACCTGATTTGCGCCGTATTCGGCTTTCGCCTTCAGCACCCAGTGCATGGCGGAAGCGTAGTTGCCGCCGCATTTGACGCGTCCCATATGCGGGGCGCAGCGGATGTGTTCGGTTTCCACCAAAATTTTGACGGGCGATCCGACTTTGAAATAGTCGCCGACGGGAGAAGCCAAAATATACAGCAGAGCGGTTTCGGAAGGAGAGCCGGCCTTGCCGATAACGGGATCGGTACCGATTAAGGTCGGGCGCAGGTACAGCGCGGCAGGCGCATCGGGAATTTCATCGGCAGCGCGTTTAACCAATTCAACCAAAGCATCTAGATAAGCTTGGGTTTCGGGGCGCGGCAGGTGCAAAATGTCCGCACTTTGCTGCATGCGCGCGATATTGGCAGTCGGACGGAACAGCACGATTTTGCCGTCTGCCTGACGGAAGGCCTTCAAACCTTCAAAGCATTCGCTGCCGTAGTGCAGGGCGTGCGCGCCCGGTGCGAGGGAGAGGTCTTGGGAAGATTGCCATTCGGTCGGCTGCCATTTGCCTTCGCGGTAGGCGAGGACGGGCATTTGACTGTGAAAAACGCTGCCGAATACGGCGGGTACGGGTCTGCTCATGATGTAAAGCCTTTCTTGTTCGGATATGTATTCGGACATTTTAATCCGTATCGGGGACGGATGACAATCTGCCCGCCGCCCGCGCTCATTCGGACAACAGGTATGCTTCGGACGTATGGTGCGGTTTCTGTTCTTCTTCGGGCGGCAGCCGCATATAGTCGCCGTAATATTGCGTCAGGTGTTCGTGGTAGCCGTTCATCACTTGAAACTGCCTGCCCTCGAATGTTTTATAGACGATGCTGTCGAAATATTTTTTGGGCATATAGGATTTCCGCCAGCCGCCGTAATCGGACAAAACCAAGCCGATGAAACCGCATTCCCGAATGGGATAGGCGGCTCGAAATTGCTGAAGGTTTTTTGTCATTTTGTCAAACAGGAAACGACTTAAAACGGCAAAAATTTTGTGTTTCAGGCTGCCTTCTTTTGCCCTCAGCCACCTTTTTTTGCAGGAAGAAAAACGCAGCTTGATGCGGCGGTGTCTTTTCATCATACGGAAAATGGTTTTTGGTTCGTCAGGTACGCCGTCATAAATGAAAATGTCGATAAATAAAGGGCTTTTTTTGCCGTATGCGTCGATGAGTTCCGCACGGGGATCGAAGATTTTTGCCATTTCGCCGCTGTGCCGGGCGCGTATGTCTTCGATGGTTTCCAAAAAATAGTGCGGGTGCGCGGTTTTTTGCCAAGCATCGACAAATTTTTGGTATTCGTCGAAGTGCATATAAACGTCGATGTCGTCGTCCCAAGGGATAAAGCCTTGGTGGCGTATCGCGCCGATCAGTGTGCCGCCGCCGAGCGAATAGCGGATGCCGTGCCGTTCGCACAGGGTGTGGAAATCGTCCAAAATGTCGAGGCAGACAAGCTGTTGTTCCCTGAGTGTCAGTTTTTTCATCTAAATTCCTTTCCGGTTGAAACGCCGCCGGCCGCAGCGGCAAACCCGTCGGGCAATACGGCAGAGGCGCGTTTTATGCACCGCCTTGCGCGTCGGGGCATTGCCGCTCTTTAAGGGGGGAGAGTTGCCGTAAGATGGCGCGGTAGTCTTCTTGGTCGTCCATTTCAAATATGTCGCCGCTGCCGAGCAGCTCGGTGCGGATGTCCAGTTTGCCGAGGTGTTCCATCGGGATGTTGTCCCAATAGAGTTTGGGGTTTTCCAAGCGTTCCGCGCCGGCGTATGCCCCAAGCAGGTTTAAGATGGTGCGGCAGTCTTCCGCCGTCCAG
Organism: Neisseria sp. LACPHL-SPEC-2024-00856; assembly: GCF_047915665.1. NCBI lineage: Bacteria > Pseudomonadati > Pseudomonadota > Betaproteobacteria > Neisseriales > Neisseriaceae > Neisseria > Neisseria sp. LACPHL-SPEC-2024-00856. Next base: position 12,891 of record NZ_JBLRPR010000004.1, on the reverse strand, counting down.
TAAGACACGCCCGACAGGCTGGGGCGGGGTTGGGAACCGATGTCGATGCGGACGACCCGTCCGGTGTCGTCTGAAACAGGCAGCCATTCGTTGTGCGTGCGGGCGCGGACGACGGTGAAATAGGTGCTGTGCCGCGGGCGGTTTAAAAAAATATTGCGTCCGAGCACCACGTCGGCATCGACGACGTAGCAGCCGTTGAAAAAATCACACGCCAGCGAAAAGGAATAGATGCTGTTGTATTCCCGATATTTTTCGTTGTGAATCAAAACACAGCCGTATTTTTCTTGAAGATAATCGAATTGCCGGTGCAAATGGCCGGTTACGACGGCGATATTGCTTATGCCGGCTTCGCGCAGGAAGGACAGCGTCCTTTCGAGGTTGGGCGTGCCGCAGATGTCCAAAAGGGCTTTGTGGACGGTTTGCGTCATTTCTTTAAAGCGGCTGCCCAGCCCCGCCGCCAAAATAATGGCATTCATCGTATTTCCTTTTCGGTTGAAACCCCGCCCTTTAGGGAGGCAGGATCAGACTTTATTTGGGAGGGGCGCAACCCCTTCCCAATCAGGGCAACATATAGGGCGACGCTATTATGTGTCGTCCTGTGTGTTGAAACATATTTCACCTTCCCGCCCATACAGGCTCAATGCCGCGCCGGTTCCCAACAAAACCGCCCATATTATGGCGGACGGCGGAACCGGGTGGCGGTAAACGAAGAACCCCAAAACCATCGCCCAAACAGGGTAGGTAATGTTCAAAGCCATCGCCTTGAGGGGTTTCAACAGATAAATCGCCTGATAATAACAGGCATAAGACAACGCGCCGAAGGCAATGATGCCGATGATGCGCGCGTCGTGAAAATCGGAGGGGTTTAAAGAAAACCCCCGGGCAGACAGGAAAACGAGAATCAGCAGGTAGCCGCATACCGATCCGCACAGGCGCAAACAATAAACCTGAAGGCCGGAGAGCGTACGCATCGTCCGGGCAGACAAAACAACCTCGAGCGACCAGCCCGAAACGCACACCGCGATACAAACCAGCCCCAAAGCGTTCAGTCCGCCCCGTCCGCCCGCATCCGCAGCCAAGCCTGCCGAAGCGAGTACCGCCAGCGCGAAACCGGCACGCGCCGCCGTCCCTGTGCGTTCCTTTAAAAACCAAGCCGACAAAGCCGCCGCCAATACGGGGAACAGGGACGATAAAGGCGCGGCGTAATATACCGTCAGGTAATGGATGCCCAAAAGGTATGCCGACATTCCGACCGGCCCGCCGAGCAGTCCCGACAACACGGGCCGCCAAAAAACGCCGCGAAACCCCGGTCGCCCGCCGCTCCCCAAGCCCGCCCACACTGCCGACAAAGAACACAAATCAATCAAAAACAGCAAAAAAACCATCTGTCCGAATGCCGCGCCGCGCGCAAACGGCAAACGGTCGAACAACAGGCCGGAAGCTGCCCAAAATACCGCCGAGACCGCTCCGAACAGATAGCCGCGCATCACGGCAGCACCGCCGACAGTTCAAACGCCGCCGCCAGCCGCCGTGCCGCATAACCGCCGAAATCTTCGCCCTGTTCCTCTTTAACCTTCGTCCACAAAAACCACAGCACGTTTTGGCAAAAACGGTGGATGGTCAGGCGCGCCGCCGCGTCCCGCGCCGAAATGCCGTCTGAAGCCCCGCCGGCAAAATAGGCTTCCAGCAGGCAGTCTGCCGCTTCAGACGGCATCCGCCCCTCCTCGATAACGGCGGCAAGGTCGAACAAGGGGTCGTTCATACCCGAATACTCCCAATCGATAAAAAACAGCCCCTCCCCCTGCAACAGCATATTTTCCGGTACCAAATCATTGTGGCACGGGCGCAGGGGCAGTTTCCGGCATACGCCTTCCAGCCGCCAAAAAGCATCCGCGAGCCTGTCCATACGCGCGTCCGCCTTCAGGAACAAATCCTTGTCCTGCAATAAGGAAAAATACCGGCGGAATGCGTCAAAGGCATTGAATGTGTTGCGGAAGGCGAAGTTTCCGCCGTGCAGCCGGCGCAGGTTGCCCGCAATCAGGCGCAGGCAGCGTCCGTCTTGCAGTTGCGTTTGATTTAAGGGCGCGGCATTTTCCAGATAACGCGTCAGCTTTACGCCGCTTTGTACATCCAAAACGGGCGTTTCCACATTCAAACCGGCGCGGTACGCCAAATCATTGTTGAACGCCTCGTGCCTCCGGTCGATCAAGGCGGCGCGGGCGGAATGGGGCAGGCGCAGGACGAATTTCCCGCCGGGCAGATCCAGCAGGATATTTTGGTTGGTCATTCCCCCGATGGGGGAGAAGGGGACGGCGTGGCGCGTGAGAAAATCAAATACTTCGTCAGGCTTGCGGCAGGTTCGGGCAAAGCCTACAATTTTGTTGATTGATTGATTGATTGATTGATTGGTTGATTGGTTGATTGGTTGATTGGTTGATTGGTTGCATGGCATTTTTGTATCGGCGCGGGGAGTTTGTCTTTGCATATTTTAGCATTGCGGCCTGCCCGTGTCAGCGGCTTCCCTATCCGGAAGCGTCCAAATCGTTTAAACTTGCACAATCCGGCTGCCGTACCGTTTGGGCGCGCAGCCCGTCTGTCTTACCTGCGGAACACATATGAAACTTATCTATACCTTCATCAAAATCATTATCCTGCTGTTCTTCCTGCTGCTTGCCGTCATTAATACGGATGCCGTTACCTTCTCCTACCTGCCCGGACAGAAAGTCGATTTGCCGCTGATTGTCGTATTGTTCGGCGCGTTTGTCGTCGGCATCGTGTTCGGAATGTTTGCCCTGTTCGGGCGGCTGCTGTCCTTGCGCGGCGAAAACAGCCGCCTGCGTGCGGAAGTGAAGAAAAGTGCGCGTTTGACGGGGAAGGAGCTGACCGCACCACCGGCGCAAAATGCGCCCGAATCTGCCAAACAGCCTTGAGAAAGCCGATATGGACAATGAATTGTGGATTATCCTGCTGCCGATTATCCTTTTGCCCGTTTTCTTCGCGATGGGCTGGTTTGCCGCCCGCGTGGATATGAAGACTGTATTAAAGCAGGCAAAAAGCATACCGTCGGGATTTTATAAAAGTCTGGATGCACTGGTTGACCGCAACAGCGGACGTGCCGCCAGGGAATTGGCAGAGGTCATCGATCAGCAGCCTCAGTCATACGACCTGAACCTCACCCTAGGCAAGCTTTACCGTCAGCGTGGCGAAAACGACAAAGCCATCAATATGCACCAAACATTGCTTGACTCTCCCGATACAACCGGAGCCAAGCGTGCGCGCGTGTTGTTTGAATTGGCGCAAAACTATCAAAGTGCGGGGTTGGTTGATCGTGCCGAACAGATTTTCCTCAGTCTGCAAGACGGTGAAATGGCGCGTGAAGCCAGACAGCACCTGCTCAATATCTACCAGCAGGACAGGGATTGGGAAAAAGCGATTGAAACCGCCCAACTTCTCAGTCACGACGAACAGACATATCAGTTTGAAATCGCACAGTTTTATTGCGAACTTGCACAGGCTTCATTGTTTAAGTCCAATTTTGATGTTGCACGTTTTAATGTCGGTAAAGCCCTTGAGGCCAACAAAAGATGTACCCGTGCCAATATGATTTTAGGCGACATTGAATACAGGCAGGGCAATTTTCCTGCATCGGTTGAAGCGTATGCCGCCATCGAGCAGCAAAATCATGCCTATTTGAGCATGGTCGGAGAGAAACTTTATGACGCTTATGCGGCGCAAGGAAAGCCTGAAGAAGGATTAAATCGCCTGATAGGGTATATGCAGACCTTCCCGGAACTTGATTTGATTAACGTCGTGTACGAGAAATCCTTATTGCTCAGGGGGGAGAAAGAGGCTGCACAAACTGCTATCGAGCTTGTTCGGCGCAAACCGGACTTGAACGGTGTTTACCGCCTGCTCGGTTTAAGAATCAGCGATATGGATCCGGCTTGGAAAGCCGATGCCGATATGATGCGTTCGGTTATCGGACGGCAGCTACAGCGCAGCGTGATGTACCGTTGCCGCAACTGCCACTTCAAATCCCAAGTCTTTTTCTGGCATTGTCCTGCCTGCAACAAATGGCAGACGTTTACGCCAAACAAAATCGAAGTTTAACCACTACCGAGAGGAACACAAAAATGCGCTTACTCCATACTATGCTCCGCGTGGGCAATCTCGAAAAATCCCTCGATTTCTACCAAAACGTTTTGGGCATGAAACTGCTCCGCCGAAAAGACTATCCCGAAGGCAGATTTACCCTTGCCTTCGTCGGTTACGGCGATGAAACCGACAGCACGGTTTTGGAACTGACGCACAACTGGGATACGGAACGATACGACTTGGGCAATGCCTACGGACACATCGCGGTTGAAGTGGACGATGCCTACGAAGCCTGCGAACGTGTGAAGCGGCAGGGCGGAAACGTCGTCCGCGAAGCCGGCCCGATGAAACACGGCACAACCGTGATAGCCTTCGTCGAAGACCCAGACAGATACAAAATCGAGTTCATTCAAAAGAAAAGCGGCGACGATTCGGTTGCCTATCAAACTGCCTGATACCGCCGCCGCCAATGCCGTCTGAAGCCTTTAGGGGGTTCAGACGGCATTTTGTTGTCGGCGGTTTGCTGTTTGAGCCTGTGCCGGGTCAAACTTTATCCGTTACACCGATAAGGCAAAAAAAGATGCCGTCTGAAACGGCATCCTTGATTTGCGAAAGGGCAGTTGGGAATCAAATACCCAATTCCTGCGCCAATGTTTGGGCACGTTTGAGTACGTCGCCTTCCGCTTCTTCCAGCAATTCCTGCACTGTCTCGGCAGCGGCATCGCGGTCGCCGATTTCGAGATACATTTTGGCAAGGTCGTATTTCGCTTCGGACGGTGCGTCAGAACCCACAGATTCCGAAGTGAAACCGGTATCTGCATTATTTGGGATATTTTCTTCCGAGAGGGAGATGCTCCAATCTACCGTTTCCTCCTCGCCGTCTTTCAGGAAGTCAGGCAAAGCGTCTGCCTCAGAGGTGTTGGAATCAGGTGTTTCCAAAGTGATTTCCTCTGTTTTTTCCTCAACGGCCGGTGCTTCAGCAGGTTGCAGCAGCGCGGACAAATCGTCGGCAACGGTGTGGAAGTCGGGCGTTTTATCAATGGTTTCCTCTGCTTTTTCTCCAACAGCCGGTGCTTCAGAAGGCTGAAGCAATGCGGACAAATCGTCTGCGGTGGCGTTGAAATCAGGTATTTCGGCAACGGTTTCTGCTGCGGTTTCCCCAACGTCAGGCGTTTCAAACGGTTGCAGCAGCGCGGACAAATCATCGGCAACGGTTTCCGTTACATTTTCCTCAACGGCCGGTGCTTCGGCAGGTTGAAGCAATGCGGACAAATCGTCTGCGGCGGTGTGGAAGTCGGACGTTTCGGCAACAGTTTCCGTTACATTTTCCTCAACAGCCGGTGCTTCGGCAGGTTGCAACAGTGCGGACAAATCGTCTGCGGTGTCGTTGAAATCGGGCGTTTCAGGCGCAGTTTCCGCGACGGCATCGGTTTCGTACACTTTCAGGAAATCGTGCAACTCTTCCGGTGTTTGGACTTCGGCAACTGTTTTTTCCAAGATGGTTTCGGGCGAGGAAGCCTTCAGGAAGCCTGCCAGTCCGGAGGGTGAGGCAGGTTTTGCGGAAGCTGTTTCTTCTGTGCCGATATGGTTGTTTGAGAACAGGTTGTTGTAGAAATCGGTATCGACGGTTTCCGGTTTGTTTTCGGCAGTTTGGGCGACAGATTCCGGTTTGGGCGTGTCGATGACGATTTTGACAGGGTTGTACGGGTTGAAGGTCTCGGGCTCGTACACGCTGTCTGTGGATTCGATTTTGTTCCAATCGGCATCCGCGCGTTTTTGGGTTTCTTCATCCTGCGTAAGTGCGCCGGACAAAATGCCGTTTTGCGCGGCTGCCAGGCTGTCGAAATCCAAGTCGATGCGGTTGGAAGGCGTATCGGTTTCGACATCGAACGTTTGTTTTGCCGATAACTCTTCTTCAGATTCCCCACCTAAGGCAAGTGTGTCGTTTACATCGTTTTTCGGAGCGGGTTCGGGCGTTGCCGGAGTTTCGACTTCGGCAAAGGTGATTTCTATGCCGTCGTCTGCCGCGTCGTCAAGGTCAAGCTCTTCTTCAGGGACGGATTCTTCGGTACGGCGCGCGCGTTTGGATTGGGCAAGGCGCAAAAGCAGCAGCAGGGCAATCAATGCCGCGCCTCCGCCGGCAAGTAGCAAGGTGTACGAACCGTCGAACAGACCGTCAAACAGTCCGCTTTCGGTTTCTTCTTCGGCAGGAACCTGTTCGACAGGTTCGGCAACGGGTTCGGCGGCAACTTCACTGGCTGTTTCCGCAACAGGTTCGGAAACGGCGTTGCCGATTTCGTCGGTCGGCGTGTCGATGGCAGAAGCGGCGGCTTCTTGGGGGGCTGATTCGGCAGCAGTTTCCGATGCGGCAGTATTTGCAGCGGGTACAGGTTCGGGTTGGCGTTCTGTCGCCGAAGCCGGAGTTTCGGACACTGTGGGTTTGGGTTCGGGTCGAACGGCCGGTTTTTCCGCTTTTGCTTCGGGCGCGGCAACTTTTGCTTCAGGTTTTTCAACCGGTTTTTCGACAGGTTTCTCTATCGGTTTCTCTACCATTGCCTGTTTGGACGGTTCAGACGGCATGGATGCGGTTTCGGTTTTGGGTTTCGCCGTTTGCGGCTTGGGTTGTTCCGCTTTGATTTTTTTTGGGTGCTGCCGCTTTGATCCTGTTCAGATTCGGAATGTGAAGCACGCTGCCCGCACGCAGTCTGCCGTGTGCGGAAACATTTGGGTTTGCCTTCAGCAGCGCATCGGCAACCTGTTCGAGCGTCAGGTGTTTCGGACGGATGGCGGCGGCAATCTGTTTGACCGTTTCGCCTTTGCGGACGGTATGGGTTTTGCCGTTGTGCGCCGGTTTGACGGCTGCGTTCGCGCTGTCTTTTTTATCGGTTTTGCGGTGTGTCTTGCCGTCTGAAAGTGCAGATTTGGTTTTGGGCGAGTAGCCGACAGGATCGAGGATGGCGGTGTATTCGCGTACCTGCGCGCCTGCACCGATGCGGAACACCAGGACGGGATCGCGGACTGCCTGTGCGGAAGAAACGGCAATGACGGCTTTGTCGCCCAACTTGTGGACTTTGGCGGTCAGGCCTTTTTCGGAAACGGTAACGCTGCCGCCGCCTAGCAGGGCTTTGGCTTCTTCGCCGGTTACGGTAATGCTGCCGGAAAAGGGTTCGTCAAGGTTGGACTGGATATTCAGTCCGCCCAGTCCCGCATGTGCCTGAAAGGATGCGGCAAGTGCGACGGAGGCGGCAATCAGTTTGATTTGTCTGTTGTTTTTCAAGATGTATCCCCTGTGGGTTGGCGGCTGAATACGGTTTGACCGCGTACAGTCTGTAAATTTCGTCATCAGGCATCGGCAATACGGACGATAGGGTGCGGATAGGCAGAGGTCCCAGCCGAAGCTGTATTTTAAAGCCAATTTTACAAATTATGACATATCTCCATCTTTTTTCAAAAACATCTGTGCATATTTTCATTAATCAAAACAAAATTTGTTGGCTTTGCAGGTGCAAAAATAGGGTTCTGCCTGTATGATTAGCGTTTATTTGATTTGCTTTCTCATTTGGATATGAAATTTGTCAGCGACCTTTTATCCGTCATCCTGTTTTTCGCTACTTATACCGTTACTAAAAACATGATTACCGCAACGGCGGTTGCCTTGGTTGCCGGTGTGGTTCAGGCGGCTTTTCTGTATTGGAAATATAAAAAGCTGGATACGATGCAGTGGGTCGGACTGGTGCTGATTGTCGTATTCGGCGGCGCAACCGTCGTTTTGGGCGACAGCCGCTTCATTATGTGGAAGCCGACAGTATTGTTCTGGTGCGGGGCATTATTCCTGCTGGGCAGCCACCTTGCGGGTAAAAACGGCTTGAAGGCGGGTCTCGGCAGAGAGATTCAGCTTCCGGATGCCGTATGGGCGAAATTGACTTATATGTGGGTCGGTTTCCTGATTTTTATGGGAATTGCCAACTGGTTTGTGTTTACCCGGTTCGAGTCGCAGTGGGTCAACTATAAGATGTTCGGTTCGACTGCGCTGATGCTTGTTTTCTTTATTATTCAGGGTATTTATCTGAGTACCTATCTGAAAAAGGAGGATTGACTGTGGAATATTTTATGTTGCTGGCAACAGACGGGGAGAATGTGCATGAAGCACGTATGGCGGCACGTCCCGAACACCTCAAACGGCTGGAAACGCTGAAATCGGAAGGCCGGCTGCTGACGGCAGGCCCAAACCCGCTGCCGGACAATCCCGAACGTGTTTCGGGCAGTCTGATTGTGGCGCAGTTCGAGTCTTTGGATGCGGCGCAGGCTTGGGCGGAAGACGATCCCTATGTTCATGCAGGCGTGTATAGCGAAGTGCTGATTAAACCGTTTAAAGCGGTGTTCAAATAATGCCGGCCGTCGATTTGATCCGCGAACGCCTGCAGACGCTCGATCCTCTGGTGTTGGAAATCGGCGATGAGAGCCATCTGCACAAAGGACACGCGGGCAATACTGGCGGCGGACATTATGCTGTTTTGGTCGTCAGCGGCCGTTTTGAAGGCGTAAGCCGCCTGAACCGCCAGAAAACGGTCAAATCGCTGCTCAAAGATTTGTTTGCAGACGGCATGATTCACGCGCTCGGCATCCGGGCGGCTGCCCCTGACGAGTATTTCCATACGGCGGACTGAATGAAGTCTGCCCGAACATTTCAATTTAAAATTTAAAGAGAGAAGATTATGAAAGCAAAAATCCTGACTTCCGTTGCACTGCTTGCCTGTTCAGGCAGCCTGTTTGCCCAAACACTGGCAACCGTCAACGGTCAAAAAATCGACAGTTCCGTCATCGATGCGCAGGTTGCCGCATTCCGTGCGGAAAACAGCCGTGCCGAAGACACGCCGCAACTGCGCCAATCCCTGCTGGAAAACGAAGTGGTCAACACCGTGGTCGCGCAGGAAGTCAAACGTTTGAAACTCGACCAGTCGGCAGAGTTTAAAGACACGTTGGCCAAATTGCGTGCCGAAGCGAAAAAGTCGGGCGATGACAAGAAACCGTCCTTCAAAACCGTCTGGTCGGCAGTGGAATATGAATTGAACGGCAGGGCATACGCGCTGCACGTTGCGAAAACCCAACCGGTTTCCGAGCAGGAAGTAAAAGCCGGTTACGACAATGTCAGCGGTTTTTATAAAGGTACGCAGGAAGTCCAGTTAGGCGAAATCCTGACCGACAAGGAAGAAAATGCGAAAAAAGCGGTTGCCGACTTGAAGGCGAAAAAAGGTTTCGATGCCGTTTTGAAACAATATTCCCTCAACGACCATACCAAACAGACCGGCGCGCCAGTCGGATATGTGCCGCTGAAAGATTTGGAACAGGGTGTTCCGCCGCTTTATCAGGCAATTAAGGACTTGAAAAAAGGCGAATTTACGGCAACGCCGCTGAAAAACGGCGATTTCTACGGCGTTTATTATGTCAACGACCGCCGCGATGTGAAAGTGCCTTCTTTTGAGGAAATGAAGGAACAGATTGCCGGCAACCTTCAGGCGGAACGGATTGACCGTGCCGTCGGCGCGTTGTTGGATAAGGCGGACATCAAACCTGCAAAATAATCTGAAAACGGGACACGGCGGCAAGACGTTCAGACAGGCGTTTTGCCGCCGTACAGGACAGGGAATACCATGAAACAGAAAAAAACCGCTGCCGCAGTTATTGCTGCAATGTTGGCAGGTTTTGCGGCAGCCAAAGCACCCGAAATCGACCCGGCTTTGGTGGATACGCTGGTGGCGCAGATCATGCAGCAGGCAGACCGGCATGCGGAGCAGTCCCAAAAACCGGACGGGCAGGCAATCCGAAACGATGCTGTCCGTCAACTGCAAACTTTGGAAGTTTTGAAAAACGGGGCATTGCAGGCGGGATTGGATAAGGATCAAGGCGTTCAAAACCGCTTTAAAATCGCCGAAGCGTCTTTTTACGCCCAAGAATACGTCCGCTTTTTGGAACGTTCGGAAACGGTTTCCGAAAGCGAACTGCGTCAGTTTTATGAGCGGCAAATCCGCATGATCAAATTGCAGCAGGTCGGTTTTGCCACGGAGGATGAGGCGCGTCAGGCGCAGCAGCTTCTGCTCAAAGGGCTGTCTTTTGAAGGGCTGATGAAGCGTTATCCGAACGACGAACAGGCGTTTGACAGTTTCATTATGGCGCAGCAGCTTCCCGAGCCGCTGGCTTCCCGGTTTGCCGCGATGAATCGGGGCGACGTTACCCGCGATCCGGTCAAATTGGGCGGACGCTATTACCTGTTCAAACTCAGCGAGGTCGGGAAAAACCCCGACGCACAGCCTTTCGAGTTGGTCAGAAACCAATTGGAGCAGGGTTTGAAACAAGAAAAAGCCCGCTTGAAAATCGATGCCCTTTTGGAAGAAAACGGTGTCAAACCGTAATGGCATTTTCGATACCGATGCCGTCTGAAGCCTTTTCAGACGGCATTATCCGCTTTTAGACAAGGAGGACGGCTTATGCGTGCGGTGATACAGAAAACGACGGGCGCGAAGGTAGATGTCGTGTCTGAAAACGGCACGGAAACCTGCGGCAAAATCGACGGCGGATTCGTCGTGCTGCTCGGTGTAACGCATAGCGACACAGAAAAAGACGCACGCTATATCGCCGACAAAATCGCCCATTTGCGCGTGTTTGAAGACGAAGCGGGCAAGCTGAACCTGTCTTTGAAAGATGTCGGGGGTGCGGTGCTGCTAGTGTCGCAGTTTACGCTTTATGCCGACGCGACAAGCGGGCGGCGGCCGTCGTTTTCGCAAGCCGCTCCGGCAGAACAGGCGGAACGGCTTTACCTGCATACGGCAGAACTGTTGCGCGGACACGGGATTCATGTCGAAACAGGGCGTTTCCGCACACATATGCAGGTGTCGCTCTGCAACGACGGGCCGGTAACCATACTGCTGGACTCTTTCATGACGCGGATTTCCCCAAAAATGAAGGTTGTTCCGGATTGAAATTGAATCCGCAATGATGAAATATCGACAATGAACGACAATACACACACCCTTCCCCCGCGCCGCCTTTCCGTTGCACCGATGCTCGACTGGACGGACAGGCACTACCGTTACATGGCGCGCCAGATTACCCGCAATACTTGGCTGTATAGCGAAATGGTCAATGCCGGTGCGATTGTTTACGGCGACAAAGACCGCTTTTTGATGTTTAACGAAGGCGAGCAACCCGTCGCCCTGCAACTGGGCGGCAGCGACCCGTCCGATTTGGCGAAAGCCGCCAAAGCCGCCGAGGCATACGGTTACAACGAGGTCAACCTCAACTGCGGCTGCCCCAGTCCGCGCGTGCAGAAAGGTGCGTTCGGCGCGTGTCTGATGAACGAAGTCGGGCTGGTTGCCGACTGCCTCAACGCGATGCAGGACGCGGTCGCCATTCCCGTTACCGTCAAACACCGCATCGGTGTGGACAGGCAGACCGAATACCAAACCGTTGCCGATTTCGTCGGCACGCTGCGTGACAAAACCGCCTGCAAAACCTTTATCGTCCACGCCCGCAACGCATGGCTGGACGGACTTTCCCCCAAAGAAAACCGCGATGTTCCGCCCTTGAAATACGATTACGTTTACCGTCTTAAGCAGGAGTTTCCCGAGCTGGAAATCATCATCAACGGCGGCATTACCGCCAACGAAGCAATTGCCGGACACCTGCAACACGTTGACGGCGTGATGGTCGGGCGCGAGGCGTACCACAACCCGATGGTGATGCGCGAATGGGACAGGCTGTTTTACGGCGATACCCGCAGCCCGATTGAATACGCCGATTTGGTGCAGCGTCTCTACACATACAGTCAAGCCCAAATCCAAGCCGGACGCGGCACAATCTTGCGCCACATCGTCCGCCACAGCCTCGGGCTGATGCACGGTCTGAAAAACGCTCGCACTTGGCGGCGTATGCTTTCTGATGCAACGCTCTTGAAAGACAACGACGGCAGCCTGATTCTCGAAGCATGGAAAGAGGTTGAGCGGGCAAATACGCGCGAATAGGGCGGGGCTGTATGTGTGAAATGCCGTCTGAAGGTTTCAGACGGCATTTGTGCGTTTGTCGGGCGGTGTTTAGGGGGCGGTAATGGCGTGTTTCGGCACTTTGTCCATATCCCAGTGTGCCACCGCCCAGTCGAGCAGTTCGGCAGGGCGGTCGGTTTCCGGTGCTTCGGGCAGGTTGAGGTAACGGAACACTTGGCGGAGGAGTTGTTCGCGGCGGTTTAAATCCAATGCTGGGGCGAGCGTCTGTTTCGACCATTTCTGCCCTTGTGCGTTGGTCAGGAGCGGCAGGTGGGCATATTGCGGTGTCGGAACGTCCAAACACTGCTGCAAATAGATTTGGCGCGGCGTGGAAACGAGCAGGTCTTGTCCGCGGACGATGTGGGTAACGCCCTGTTCGGCATCGTCGGCAACGACGGCGAGTTGGTATGCCCAGTAACCGTCTGCACGAAGCAGGACGAAATCGCCGATGTCGCCGGCGAGGTTTTGGGCGTAACTGCCGACGATGCCGTCTGAAAAACCGATAATGCGGTCGGGGACGCGGATGCGCCACGCCGGCTGTTTGCCTTGCAGTGCAGGGCGTTGGCCTGGGTGGCGGCAACGTCCGTTATAGACGAACCCGTCTGCGCCCCGCCTTGCCCCGGCCTGCCAGTCTTTGCGGCTGCAATGGCAGGGATAGACCAGTCCGGCGGTTTTCAGACGGCATAGGGTTTCTTCATACAGGGCGTAACGGCGGCTCTGATAGGCGACTTCTCCGTCCCACTCGAATCCGAATGCCTCA